>CAZJZR010000646.1:0-2932 GCA_964550475.1 uncultured bacterium | reverse complement strand
GATGACCATGGCGATCCTTACGGGTTGCCGCCATTGGCCAACGCATCCTTAAACCGCATCGTCCAGAACTGGATCGTATCGGCAATTTCCATTAACAAATCCGTCAACAACACCTGTTGAGCAAACGACAAGTTCCGGAACCGCTCTTGGAACTCTTCAGTTGTCATCCCTGGCTGAATTTGCAAATCACCCTGGACAATTTGGCAGAGCACAATCCGCGCCGCGCCCCACGCAAAATAGCGGCGTTGTTCCGGGTCGCCTTGGGTGGCATCCGGCACACCGCCCCCCCGCAACACCGGAGAGCGGGACATCGCCCAGAAGCGTTCCACACCCCAACTGGCTACATAGTCGGCAATGCCACTGGCGGCACCTTGCCATTCTTTCAGCGTGGGTTCGTTGACGGCTCCGGGTTTCAGGGCTTGGAATACAGCGCGGTCTAGGTCGTAGTGTTGAACTGGCATAGGGGAGTGAGTGAGTGGATAGTGGATGGTGGATGGTAAGGGAGGAGCGCAAAAATAAAGTACCCATAATCTAAAGATGATGCGTTACGGCTGAAGCCTAACGCATCCTACGCTGGGTATTTTATTTATTTGCAGATCCCTAAAGGGGATTCTGTCAAAGTCCCCTTGATTTCAAAGTCCCCCTTATCAAGGGGGATTTAGGGGGATCATAGATCTGGCAACGTAGCCGATCTGCCTTCGCCATTTCGTCGCTGTACAGGTGGATGTCTGTGCTTAGTGGGAGATCTGCGATCCCCCCTGCCCCCCTTGGGAAAGGGGGGTTCTGTCAAAGTCCCCCTTATCAAGGGGGATTTAGGGGGATCGTAGATCTAGCAGCGAAGTCCATCTGCCTTCACCAAATCCTCTGCTGTACAGGTATATCTATCTGCTTAGTCAGAGATCTCTGATCCCCCCTGCCCCCCTTGTGAAAGGGCGGTGTAGCGGTTCATATTCCTTGCTACAGGAAGATCTAAATAATTTCATCAGTTGTTCATCAAGGAGCATTGATCTTGGCTATGTTGAAAGTTGCAATCAACGGCTTCGGACGCATTGGACGGTTAGTTCTGCGAGCCGGGATCAACAACCCCAATATTGAGTTTGTGGGCATTAACGATCTGGTGCCGCCGGATAACCTGGCGTATTTGTTTAAGTACGACTCCACCCATGGTTTGTTTAAGGGGTCGGTGGAAGCTAAGCCGGATGGGATTTTGATTGGCGATCGCTTTGTCCCCTGTACAGCGATGCGGAATCCTGCTGAACTGCCGTGGGGTAAAGTGGGCGCAGATTACGTGGTGGAATCGACCGGATTATTTACCACCTATGACGGTGCCGCCAACCACCTCACCGCTGGAGCTAAGCGGGTGGTGCTTTCCGCTCCCACCAAAGATCCGGAGAAGGTGCCGACCCTGTTGGTTGGCGTGAACCACCACACCTTTGATCCCGCTAAGGATGTCATCGTCTCCAACGCCAGTTGCACCACCAACTGTCTGGCTCCTGTCGCTAAGGTGATTAACGATAACTTTGGACTGGCGGAAGGGCTGATGACCACCGTCCACGCCATGACCGCCACCCAGCCCACCGTCGATGGCCCCAGCAAAAAAGACTGGCGCGGCGGACGCGGGGCAGCGCAAAACATCATTCCCTCGTCTACGGGGGCGGCGAAGGCGGTGGCCTTGGTGTTGCCAGAACTGAAGGGCAAACTGACCGGGATGGCCTTCCGGGTGCCCACGCCCGATGTGTCGGTGGTGGATCTGACGTTCAAAACGGCGAAGGCTACCAGCTATAAGGAAATTTGCGCGGCAATGAAGGCTGCATCCGAAGGCGATCTGAAGGGCATCCTGGGTTACACGGATGAGGAAGTGGTGTCCACCGATTTCCAAGGCGACTCCCACTCCAGCATTTTCGATGCCGGAGCCGGAATTGAACTCAACGCCAATTTCTTTAAGGTCGTGGCTTGGTACGACAACGAGTGGGGCTATTCCTGCCGCGTAGTCGATTTGATGCTGTCCATGGCCGCTAAGGATGGGTTGGTTTAGTCTGACTTACCCTGCTGGTTGAGTTCCGCGAGGTATAGGGACGGGTTTCGCTAAAAATCTATCAATAGAATTGGTAGCTGGACAACAGAACCCGCCCCTTAGAGGCTATGTGATAATTGAAGGACTGACCTAGAGGCACCTAGAAGGCATTCAGTGTCGTTGAAATACGGCTGGAGGACTCTGCACATGGTGACTACTCCAAATCCGGCGACATCCAACCTAGCGATTCCACCGTTGGAGAATGGAGATCGCCTATCTCGTGATGAGTTTGAGCGTCGCTACCAAGCCATGCCCCACGTCAAAAAAGCCGAACTCATTGAAGGTGTCACCTATATGGCCTCACCGCTGCGGATTAGGAGCCATGGCGAACCCCATGGCTTGGTGATGACGTGGTTGGGCACCTACCGCACCTTTACCCCCGGACTCGTTCTGGGCGACAATCCCACCGTTCGCCTCGATCCGGACAACGAACCCCAACCCGATGCCGTGTTATTTGTACCCGGTCGGCAAGCCACCATTGGCAACGATGATTACATCGAAGGCGCACCGGACTTGGTGGTGGAGATTGCCGCCAGCAGTGCCGCGATCGACCTGCACGATAAAAAACGCGCCTATGCTCGGAATGGAGTACAGGAATATTTGGTCTGGCGCACCTTAGAAGCAGCATTTGATTGGTTTCGGCTGCAACCGGATGCAGAGGACGCAGATGGCTATGTGGCGATCGCGCCAGACCCCCAAGGTATCATCCGCAGCCAAACCTTTCCGGGGTTGTGGTTAGCGGTGTCTGCATTGCTAGCGGGGGACATGATCACCGTCCTGTCCACTCTGCAATCGGGGCTACAATCCTCTGACCATCAGCAGTTTTGCCAAACGTTAGTGGTTTAACGACTTAATGGT
>CAZJZR010000645.1:0-2936 GCA_964550475.1 uncultured bacterium | reverse complement strand
CAAACCGATCTACACCAGCCGCCAACCATCACCATTACCACCGCCTATCCTTACCTGCTCATGGATGACTTAGGGCAAACCGCTAGGTTGGCGGCTCTCCAAAAACGCGGTGGCCAACCACTATCCCCGCCCTTACCCACATCAACGCCTTCTGTGGATTTGGCCCCAACCCTAGCTGTGCCGGAGCGATCGCCCCAACCCGAACCAACTGCCCAACCGCCCGTTCCAGCGACTCCCATCGCCCCCACGGCTGCCGCCAACCCGTTACCGAACCTATTACCGGACTTATTGCCTACAGTGACACCCGCCAAACTTCCTAGCCCCATCGCTATGGGCATTGGCGCAACCACTGGACGGGCGATCGCGGAAGCCCATGTGATCACCAGTCCGCTACCGGATAATTTGGCGGACATCCCTGCCGGAAGAATTTTGGTGGCCAGTCAGATTGTTCCTTCTTGGTTACCGTGGTTGCAGCAATGTGCCGGGATGATTGCCGAACGGGGTGGACTTACGTCCCACTGTGCAATTTTGGCGCGGGAGTTGGGGATTCCGGCAATTGTGGGCATTCCCAATGCCACACGGTTAATCCAAACTGGCGAGTTGCTATTGCTCGATGGGGCACAGGGTTTAATTTATCGATCGCGCCTGCCCCCTGGAGAAGTACCGTGGCCGCAGTTCAGTCCTCCCCAGGAGTCCACCCCATCTCCGGCTCCGGTTTCTAGCCTGCCGCCCATCTCCACGCAGCTCATGCTTAACCTCAGCCAACTGAGTACCTTACCCCAAGCGGCACAGTTACCTGTGGTCGGGGTGGGGTTGTTGCGATCGGAGTTAATGCTGTTGGATGTGTTGCAAAATCACCATCCCCTGCATTGGGTACAAACGGGACAGCAACGACAGTTGAGCGATCGCATTGCCGCTTATCTAGAACAATTTGCCCTCGCCTTTGCCCCCCGGCCTGTGTTCTATCGATCGCTGGACTTACGTTCCCACGAATTTCAATCCCTGCACGACAGTCCACCGCTGGGGGTAGAGGTGAATCCGATTTTGGGCGTGCGGGGCACACTGGGCTATTGCCAAGACCCGGCCTTGTTCGATGTGGAGTTAACCGCCTTAGCCCAAGTGCAACAGGCAGGGTTGGATAACTTGCACTTGATCTTGCCGTTTGTCCGCACGGTGGAAGAATTTCGCTTCTGCCGTCAACATATCCAACAGGCAGGAATTGACCTGACCCGAATGCAGTGTTGGATTATGGCAGAAGTGCCGTCGGTGCTGTTTTTGCTGCCAGAGTATGTGGCGGCGGGGGTACAGGGCATTGCCATTGGCAGCAATGACCTCACCCAATTGTTACTAGGGATTGATCGAGACCATCCCCAATTGGCAACTTTGTTTAATGAACGGCATTTGGCGGTGAAACGGGCAATGGCACACCTGATCCAAGCCGCGAGAACCTTGGGTATTCCCTGCTCTATCTGTGGTCAAGCCCCCGTCCATTACCCGGATCTGGTGGATGATTTGGTTCGCTGGGGCATTACAGCAATTTCGGTAGAATTATCTGCCGTGGAACAAACCTATCGGGCGATCGCCCGCGCCGAACACAGCCTCGTGTTGAATGCAGCTCGCCAACAACTCCAGTCGCAATAAATTTTTGAGTAATGGCTAATGGGTAACTGGTAATTGGCCATGGGGTACTTTTCGATTAGGGCTTGTCAAGAAATAACTTCATGGGTTTCATTGGCTGTTAGCTAATAGACCTCTTGCACATTGCATGAAAGTCAATTCTTGGGTTGCCAAGATCTCCGCCCTCACCCTAAATCCCTCTCCCAAATCTGGGAGAGGGACTTTGAATCCGGCTCCCCTTCTCCCAATTTGGGAGAAGGGGTTGGGGGATGAGGGCAAGGATTGGCGGCGTAGAACCTAATTTGCAAGAGGTCTAATCGCTATTAGCTGACAGCCAATACCAAATGTTCAGCTTATTTTTTGACGACCCATTACCCATTACATTACTAATTACCCATTTATAACAGACACACTTTGGGGCATTGCCAAATGGGATGTTGTGGGGATGACGGGTTGATGTAAGCGGATTAATTGCGCCAGTGTCGTCTTCAGTTGGGGACGAGGAACGATCGCATCGACAAACCCGTGCTTGAGCAAATATTCAGCCGATTGGAAGCCCTCTGGCAGTTTTTCCCGCAAGGTTTGCTCAATCACCCGCTTGCCTGCGAAGCCAATGGTGCATTTGGGTTCGGCAAGAATGATGTCGCCCAACATGGCAAAACTAGCGGTTACGCCGCCTGTGGTGGGATGGGTTAAGACGGGAATGTAGAGCAGGTGCGATTGGCGATGGTGTTCCAAGGCTCCAGAAATCTTAGCCATTTGCATTAGGCTAAGCATTCCCTCTTGCATCCGGGCACCACCAGAGGCGCAGATGATGATCACGGGTAAATTGTGGGCGGTGCCGTGTTCAATCAAGCGGGTGAGTTTTTCGCCCACCACCGAACCCATACTGCCACCCATGAACCGGAAGTCCATGATCCCCAAGGCCGCAGGTAAGCCTTCAATGTTGCCAACTCCCGTTTGCACGGCATCCGGTAAACCCGTTTTGTCTTGGATTTCCCGCAGGCGATCGCGGTAGAGTTTGCGATCGCGGAACCCCAATGGATCCGTAGGCCGCAACGTTTCATCCAACGGAGTCCAGGTGTCTGGGTCAATCAATTGTTCAATCCGTTCTGCCGTATAAACCGGAATGTGGTGATTACACTCTGGGCAGACCTTCGCATTGGCCTGGAGATCCTTGGTGTAAATCATCACGCCACAGGCAGGGCACTTTGTCCACAGCCCATCAGCAATTTCCCGTTCCCGACTCTCGCGACTTTGGGAACCAGACTTGCGGCGATTATCAAACCAGTCAAACAAGGACATGTTTACAACGGAGG
>CAZJZR010000644.1:0-2938 GCA_964550475.1 uncultured bacterium | reverse complement strand
TTAAAGAAGTGTAACTAGTGTCAGAAACGATTGCAAGATAGGGAGATAGCCAATCGATGGGCAATCGATGGGCAATTTTGAGGCAGTGGAGGTCTTGAGGGATGGGGGATGAGGGAAGCACAATGTCCGTGGGAAGACGAGGGTAGGCTAGGGCGTGACAGCGATCGCAATTGACTCGGGGCTGTTTACCGTTCCCCAACTTCCCAGCGTAAAGATGTGTTTTAAGGGAAAATTCTGTTATATTTCTTTACATTCTTAGCCTTACTTAATATAGGAAGGTATAGAAATTCGCAGGTTGTTAGGAGAGATTTTCGAGTATGACGGTAATTAAGTTTGTCAAGGAAAATCAGGAAGTGGTGGTTGCAGAGGGGGCGAACCTGCGATTTAAGGCGTTGGAAAATGGCATTGACCTCTACACCTTTACCGGGAAGATGATGAATTGCGGTGGTTATGGTCAATGCGGCACCTGTATCGTCGAGATTGTCGAGGGGATGGAGAACCTGTCGCCGCGCACCGAAGTGGAAAACCGCAAGCTGAAGCGCAAGCCCGATACCTACCGTCTCGCTTGTCAAACATTGGTGAACGGGTCAGTGAGTGTGAAAACCAAGCCGTAGTTAAAGCCGTAGTTCCTTGCCTCACATCTTGCACCCGTATCAGCAACCCGGTTTCTAGCCATTCGCCGGTCAGCTAAGGGGTAATTCCGGCAGAATTCAGTCAAATCTGGCCGCAGATGCCTACCATGATGATGATATCCTTAAGCTTAGTTGCTTGCTGATAGATACGACATAGAGGCTAAAGCGCATGGAAGTTAACGATTTAGGATTTGTGGCCAGCATTTTATTTGTGCTTGTCCCTGCTGTATTTCTGTTGATTTTGTACATCCAAACTGCCAGTCGCCAAAGCGGGAACTAAGCGGGAACTAACTAAGAGATCAGCTTTGACCCTCTGCTTAGACTATAGGCTTAGTCAGGTTTTCCCTTATAACGCCGAAGTCAGGATGCTGAGGTCAGTTATTTTATCTACGGCTTCAACGGTTACGGGCAGTTTAGTAATCGCTGATTTTTAATCATCTTTAATCAAAGACTCAACGTAACTATTCCGAGTCCCCCTGGCAAAGAAAACTGCGGGCGCAGTTCACTGATTCTTCCCTTGGGGGTAGTTAACAGTTACGAATCAACAGATAACGGAGAGGGCACTGCTTGTTGCTCTCTCCGTTTTAATGTGAGTTGGCTGCGATTTGAATCGCCACTGCCCCAATAGCAAGATGCGACCTATCGAATGGGTTCAGAATCCGTATTCTTGCTTGCAAATTCCCAAAATCCGTTGGTCGTTTTCGCTGACGGTGGCAATGGGATGGAAGCCTTTGAGGGTGATGCTGGGCTGGAGGCGTGCCCCTGGCTTACTGGCGACAGTTTGTTGCTGCTGCACCGCGATCGCGTAGGGGTAACGGGTGCGTTCGTAACTGTCCACAATGGTGACTTGCAATTCTTTGGCTGTGATGTTGCCATAGGCACAGTCAAAGGAAGAATGGGGCATATAAAACGCGCCAATGACTTTACTGCCTTTGACTTCGAGAACAATATACGCATTGCCCAACACATCGGGTTGCGGCGACTGGCCATAGAGGTAGACCCCATCGCTGAGGGGACTGTTGGCCGGAATGAGGGATTGGCTAGCGGTTGAGGAGACTGGCAACCCCGGGATAGCCAAGCTAATGGCGAGGAGGAGGCTGGCAATCAGGCGACTGGGTGCGAACAATCGGGATGGGGTCGATTGAGCGACGAACTGAACGGATGGGTTAATTAAGCGTTGACCGAGGTATTGGCGAATCACTGAAGTAGTCATGGTGACACTCTCCTTCCCGTGTCCCGATAGCTTTATTATAAAAAATTTGCAATACCGTCCTGATCACCTGCACACGAAACTTATCACCCGCCAACTCCTGCACCCCTGACACTCCAACTCACCAACTCTCCAACTCACCAACTCTCCAACTCCCTAACGTCTTCTGCTGTGCAAACCTTAATTCTGTTAACTCGGTATCCCGAACCGGGACGAGCCAAAACTCGCTTGATCCCAGCATTGGGGGCGATGGGTGCCTGTCGGTTACATGATCAAATGACACGGCACACGGTGGCAGAGGTGCGGCGGCTGGCACAGATGCAGGGGATCTCGGTGCAGGTGCATTTTGCGGGGTTGGGGATCACTGATCAGCCTGGTGTGAGTCTGAGGGATGCCCGTGGGGCAGGCTGGAGTGGGGTGGAGCGGAAGGAACAACTGCCGGACGCGATCCAACCAGAGCAACGGATGGCGCAGTGGTTGGGGGCGGATTTGCAGTATGTTCCGCAAGCGGCAGGGGAGTTGGGCGATCGCCTCCGCCATGCTTGCCACCATGCCTGTGAATTGGGAACGACGCGACTGGTGATGATTGGAACGGATTGCCCACAGCTATCCACGATGATTTTGGCCTCGGCGTTTGAGCAATTGGAGGATCGGGATCTGGTACTAGGGCCAGCGGCGGATGGTGGCTATTACTTAATTGGGTTGCGGTTGGTTGCGTTAGGCGCAGAGGGTGACACGGAACTGGACTATGCGCCGCTGTTTCAGGGAGTGGAGTGGGGCAGCGATCGCGTCTTCCGCCAAACGGTGGCCATTGCCGATCGCTTAGGGTTGACGGTGGGAACACTGCCAATGCTGACCGATATTGATCGCCCAGAGGATCTTCCGGTGTGGGCAGCGGTGGCAATGCAGCCGCCAACTGTAAGCTCGTCGGATCTACTAGCGTCAGATTTACTAGCGTCAGATTTACGACCATCAGATTTACTGCCACCAGAGGTACTGCCGCCAGAGGTACTGCCGCCAAGCCTATCGGTGATTATTCCGACGCTGAATGAGGCGACCCAGATTGGTCAAACGTTGGCGATGTTATGGGGCGATA
>CAZJZR010000643.1:0-2942 GCA_964550475.1 uncultured bacterium | reverse complement strand
ATTGAGCAGTGACACGATCGCCTATGTCCTGAAGCGGTTGTTGCAAGGGCTGTTGACGTTGTTGCTGGCTTCGATCCTGTGTTTTGTGATCATTGAACTGGCTCCCGGCAATTATTTGGACACCTTGAAGCAGAATCCGGTAATTTCGCCGGAGCGGATTGAGGAATTGCGGCGGCAGTTTGGGCTGGATCGCCCGTGGTATGAGCAATATTGGCGGTGGTTGGTGCAGGTGGTAACACAGGGCAATTTTGGGCAGAGTTTTGCCTACCAGCGGGCGGTGTCGTCGTTGTTGTGGGAACGGATGGGCAATACGTTGTTGATTTCGCTATCCTCGTTGGTGATGACGTGGGCGATCGCCATCCCCCTCGGCATTGTGGGAGCCGTGCAACAAAACCGCTGGATCGATCGCGCCTTACGAGTCCTCAGTTACATTGGTCAGGGCTTCCCCAGTTTCATCACCGCCCTCGTCCTGCTGATCGTGGCGCAGAACCTCTCCCCGCTGTTTCCCGTCGGCGACATGACCAGCATCAACCACAGCGACCTCAGCCCCATCGGCAAAATTCTCGATATCGCGTGGCACATGATTTTACCCACCATCGCCCTCAGCATCACCAGTTTTGCGGGACTGCAACGGATCACCCGTGGCGAATTGTTGGATGTGTTGCGCCAAGACTACATCCAAACCGCACGCGCTAAGGGCTTACCCGAAAATCGGGTGATTTATGTCCACGCGCTACGGAATGCCGTCAACCCCTTGGTGACGCTGTTGGGCTTCGAGTTTGCCGGATTGCTGAGTGGAGCCTTTATTGCCGAATTTTTCTTTAACTGGCCGGGATTGGGGCGATTAATTTACAGTGCGGTATTGGCGAAGGACATTTATTTAGTCATGGCCAGTTTGATGATGGGGGCAGCCATGTTGATTGTGGGCAACCTGTTGGCCGATCTATTGCTGAAGGTGGTTGATCCCCGGATTAAGTTGGAAAATCTGAATTAAAGGGGACGGGGAACTAGCTACTGCGTCAACTGTTAGACTTCTTACAGATTAGGTTCTACGCCGCCAAGCCTCGCCCACCCTGCGGAGAAAGCAAAGCTCTACATCCCCCTTTCTTGTAGCTGGCTTCTCGAAGAGTACGCCCTTTGGGCTATGTCGCTTCTCCGACAGTTGGGAGAAGGGAAACCAGTTTCACAGTCTTTGTATCAGACCGTAAAACAGCCAAGCTATCAATGGTCACAGGAGAACAACCATGAGTAACCAAATTGTTACCCAGATCATTGAGCAAGTAAATGACTTACCAGACAACCTTCAGCAAAAAATTCTGACGTTTGTGCTGACTTTGCGACAAGAGTATCTACAAACCTCTACTAATGCTTGGGATGTGTTGGAATCACTCACCGGAACTATTGATGCTCCTACCGACTGGTCGAGCGAACACGATCATTACCTCTATGGCACACCCAAACGTCAAGAAACCGAATTATGAGTGATGAGCGTTTGTTTCTTGATACCGCATTCATTCAAGCTCTGCTCAATCCCCGCGACGATTATCACAACCGGGCAAAAACCCTGTTTCCTCGCGTGCGTACAGCCGCCGAAGTCTGGGTCACAGAGGCTATCTTTGTAGAAGTTGGTAATGCATTAAGCGCATTCAACCGTAACAGTGCTGTTCAATTCATCCAACAGTGCTATCGAACCGACAATATCAAAATTGTCAGTATCGATACGACACTACTGATGCAAGCACTGACTCTCTATCACTCTCGTTCTGATAAAACCTGGGGCTTGACTGACTGTATTTCTTTCGTAGTCATGCAACAGCAAAATTTGACTGACGCTGCAACAAGCGATCGCCACTTTATCCAGGCAGGCTTTCGTGCCCTAATGCTGGTTACCGAGTAGAAATGAGGCTGCACTTGTAATGCTGTTATGCTGAACAAATATTATAGTCTTTTTCATAATTATGAGGAGTGTCATCAACTTGTCTTACGACACTCTAGCCGTATCTCATAATTTTGAGACAAGCTATACTCCACCTTGATCAACCTGTGAATCAATCCACGCCCTACATCTACGCTTTTCTCAAGAATGCCGATCGCCTGCCCACCCTGCCGACTGGGATCGTCGGGTCGCTGGACATCGTTGGTGTGGACGCGATCGCTGCCGTAGTGGAATATGACGTGCCCCTAGAGGCAATCCAACAGGACGATCAGCGGTTGGTGGAGGCAGTGGTCATCCATGACCAAGTGATCTGCCAGGTATTTGACCAAGTGGCCGTGCTGCCATTGCGGTTTGGCACCAGTTTTGTCAGTTGCGATCGCCTGCGGGAACACCTCGCCGCCAACCAACAAACCTACAGCTACCAATTAGCCCAACTGGACGGCAAAGCCGAATACACCCTCAAATTTATCCCACGCCCCCTACCTGCGGAGGCCACCCCCAGCGACACCCAAGGCAAAGCCTACTTCCTCGCCAAGAAGCAACGCTACCAAGCCCAAGTGGACTATCAACAGCAACAACAACAGGAACTGCAACAACTGGCCGTTAGCATTGCCCAAACTTACTCCAAGCAACTGCAAGCCGACACCCAAGGCACCACCCATCGCCTGTTCCTGTTACTGCCCCAGTCCGATGCGGCGGCACTCTACCAGCAATGCGAAATCTGGCAAGCCCAATGCCCCACCTGGGAGTTAACCGTGAGTCAACCCTTGCCGCCCTATCATTTCGTTTAGAAGGTTTGGATGGCTCATGAGCAGAGTCCCAAAGTCGCAGAAGGTGAGGCGAACCATTGAATCTCCGTGGTTGATGCTCAGGTTGAGTGCATCTCACAACAGTTCGGCTGCCCGTTCCGCCAGCTTTGACCGTTCCCCCTTCAACAGCGTCACATGCGCCGCCAACGGATCATCCTTGAACCGTTCCACCACATAGGTGAGGCCATTGCTGGCCG
>CAZJZR010000642.1:0-2942 GCA_964550475.1 uncultured bacterium | reverse complement strand
TGATCCAGCTTCAGCAAATCCGCCAACACCTGTTTGCGTTCGCTGGGTCGCTTCAGCATGAACTCATCGGCGCGACCTTGGCGCAGGTAGGCGGAATTGATGAAGGTGTCGTAGTCCAGTTTTAGGTGTTGGATGATCAACTGTTGGGTGGAACGCAACCCTTTTTCGGTGATGCTGCGAAAACACAGGTCGCCCTCGTCCCCTTGACCAATCTGGAATTCCAGCATGGTGGACTGCCCCCGCTGCCGCCCCCGAATCACCCGATAAATCTGCCCCTGACTGCTAAAGGTAAAGTCCACTTGCACTTCGGCAGTGCCGTTGTGGATTACATCGTCGTCCGAGTTGGCGCGACTCTCGCCCCACAACACCCAGGCGATCGCCTCCAGCAACGACGATTTACCCGCCCCATTCGCCCCAGAAATGCAGGCAGTATGCAACCCCCGAAAATCCAACTTGGCTTCTCGGTAGCTGAGAAAGTTCTTCAGGGTCAGTTGCAGCGGAATCATGCCATATTCAGGGCTGTTGGCTAATAGCTAATAGCCAATAACAACGCTAAGGGACGAGCGTGAAAAAAATCCCCAATCACACGGTAGGGGCGAACGGCCGTTCGCCCTTACAGATTGATGTCTAGGTACATTATTGATGGGCAGTTCCCTAACGTTATGTGTTGACCACAATTTTAGAGTACACCTAAATTAGAGTACACCCAAATTAAAGTACAGTTGCACATATACGCCTGCACTATTCTACTGCGATCGGTTCAACACTTTTCAGGCGTTGCTGAATCAGGATATGAATTAGCAGTTGGATGAATTGGCACTTCGTGCCAATTCATCCTGCTATTCAGCACCACCACTTTTCAAGCATCCTCTTACAAGGTATGACCTAACACTTGGAACACTTCTCGTTGCTGGAACAACAGCACTAACTCCCGATTCACCTTATTGCCTTCCGCTTCTTGGTGCAGGATGTTAATGGCGATGTCGGTGGGCAGACGTTTTTTGTAGGGGCGATCGCTAGCGGTCAGTGCATCGTAAATATCCGCGATCGCCATAATTTGCGACTGAATCGGGATCTCCTCTTCCTTCAAAGATTGAGGATACCCTGTCCCATCCAACTTTTCGTGGTGACCGTAGGCAATGATTGGCACTCGCTGTAATTGGCGCGTCCAGGGAATTCGCTTCAGAAATTCATAGGTATGGGTAACGTGGGATTGAATCGACAACCGCTCCTCCCAGGTGAGATTGCCCTTCGGTAATAGCAGTTGTTCCAACTCCTCGGAGGTGATCAGCGGTTTCATTTCGCCGTCAATGTCCCGATAGGTGTAGTGGGCGAGTTTTTGTAACTCTGCCAAGGGTTCTTCGGCCAAGACACGCGGTTCATTAGCCGTCAGCAGCACGTCCCAATAGCGCGACAGTTGGGCGATCGCCGCCTCCAAGTTTTGGTCGAATTCCTGCAAGCGATTGCAATGGTCGCAGCCCGACTGACTCTGATGGTCATGCTGGTGACTGGGATGCTCAACTAAATAGCGGAACTTGTTTTGGGCGCAATCGGCTTCCAGTGTGCGCCGCGCCAAGCTAAACCGATGGTAAATCACGTCCAGTTGAGCCGGATACAGCTTCTTTTGCTTGCCCAGAATCGCCTCTGGCACGCCCACCTTACCGAAGTCGTGCAACAGAGCCGCGTAGCGAATTTCCTTAATCTGTTGGGGATCAAAGAAGTAATAGCGCAGGGGGCCGGTGGAGATGGAGTTGGTTTCTTCCCCTAAGCGCACCGTCAGTTCAGCCACCCGTTCCGAATGGCCAGAGGTGCAGGGATCACGGGCTTCAATGATTTGAACCGAAGCCCGGACAAACCCCTCAAACAGATTTTCAATACTTTCCTGCAACTGGTTGCGCTCAATCGAAATGGCAGCTTGACTAGCCAGCGATCGCAGAATCCGTTCTTCCCAAGCAGAATAGGGTTGGGTGACCGCCGCCGCATTTTCCAGGGTAATCTGCACATCTGGCGACACCTTGCGGTTAATCAGTTGCAGCACCCCAATGGTCTCCCCTTCCATGTTTTGCATCGGCAGCACCAACACCGACTGCGTGCGATAGGAAAATTCCTCATCCACGCGACGGTTGAGCCGATAGGGAACCGTGGTTGGCAATTGGTAGGCATCGGGCAAATTGAGCGTGCTACCTGTCAGAGCCACATAACCCGCTAAACTTTCATCGGTGAGGGGGAAGGAAAATTCTTGGAACGGGATCGACCGGGAATCATTTTGAGCCACCTTAAACCACAGCTTGGGAGAATCGCCGCTGCGATCGACAAGGTAGACACTCCCCGCATCGCTGTAGGTAATTTCCCGCGATTTGGTCAAAATTAAGTTCAACAGCTCCCCTAAATCATGGCTACTCGATAACGCTGTGCCGATCGCCAATAACTTCTCAACCAGTTCGCTCTGTTGCAGTTGGGAGGTGTCATCTATCTCAGCCATATTTGGCTCAGCCATGTTTGGAGAAACTGCTGTAGGGAATGGTAGAGTCACCTGGGTGTCAAGAGTCATGGAACTCAACGCTGCTCCTACCGTATGTATGAACACGACGTGACCCAGGCAACAGAACGCCACCTGAGCATATGGGGATAATCCAATCAGGACTATGTAAAATTTATCACTCGTTGTGCTAATGACACCCTGATTTTTAATGGCACACGGTTATGGTCAAGTCAAAGGATTTGCTAACTTAAGCCTCATCAAACTCAGACTCATCAAACGTAACTACTCAGATAGATCAATACTGGATTGCTTGATCCACAAGGGTTGGGGTACCCAACCCCTACACGAACATACTGTACTCGGTCTGTTTGTAGGGGCGCGGTTCCCGCGTCCTTGATTAGATACCTGGGCAGTTACCATCAAACTCAGATTAATTCAGTCTAATTAGGGATTGGCAGAT
>CAZJZR010000641.1:0-2944 GCA_964550475.1 uncultured bacterium | reverse complement strand
ATCAAAATCACCCACCAGGGTTAACACGGTGCTGTCGGGTCGATAATGGGTGCGATAAAACTCCACCACATCCGCTTGGTTAATCGCCTTGAGGCTTTTTTCGGTGGGAAAGGCATGGAAGGGATGGTTGGGCGGATAAATCGTCTGTTGGAACACCCGTCGCCCCAGTCGCCCCGGATTGTCCAAATCCTGCTCTAGGTCGCTGATCGCCCGTTGCAGGCTAATTTCCAACTCCCGCTCTGGGAAGGTGGCGTGTTGCAGCACCTCCCCCACGGTTTTCAGCAGCACGGGCAAATCATTGGCGAGGGATTCGCCGTTAATCGTCACCCCTTCCCGATTGGCATCAAAGAACAGGGTGGCTCCGCGATTTTCCAGCGTTTTGGCGAGGGTGAGGGCATCCTGCGATCGCGTCCCATTCAACAAATTATCCGCCGTCAAACTGGCCAACCCAGCGGTGCGCTCCACATCAAAGGCCGTTCCCGCCAAAATATGGCCGCTGAGGGTAACGGTGGGGGTGCTGCGATCGGGCAGCAGCAACACCTTCAGCCCATTGCCCAAGACAACTTTTTCTGGCAACACATGGCTGGCCCGGCTATCGGTGGTTGGAATGGGCGGCAAATACTTGGCCACCTCCGCCGGATCGACCGGAGCACCGGGACTGAAATTTTCGCTGGTTTGGGCGAAACTGCCAGCCCCCCCCGTGGCATAGCCATTGGTTTCGGTCGGTTCAAACCAACCGACTGTGCGTTGGCTGGTGGCCAGATACAGTTGCGCCACCCGTTGCACATCCGCTGGCGTGACCTGTTGCACCCGTGCCAACAGGTGATCCATAAAGTGGTAGTCCCCGGTGGAGATTTGGTTGTCCCCCAACAGGGTCGCTTGGCTGGTGATATCCCGATGCCGCAGGATCAAGTCGGCTTGGAATTGCGTTTTGGCGCGTTCTAGTTCTTCCGCCGTCACCCCCTGCACCTGTAACCGCTGCACCACCTGCTGAAGGGCTTGATCCACCTTGGCGAGGGGTTGATTGGGCGCGGCAGTCACGGAAAATTCGTACCAACCACCGCTGATTAGGTTGGCGGCATACCCCGTCGCTTCACTGGCTAAGCCACTTTCCACCAAGGCTTGGTAAAGCCGCGAACTGCGCCCCCCGGTGAGAATGTAGTCCATCACCTGCACAGCGGGCACATCGGCATGATCCACCGCTGGCAAGGGATAGACGGCATCCAATAGGGGAGCCGCCCCCGGTTCTTGTAGTAGGATGCTGGGTTGGGTGGCGATGGCCGTGCTGTTGTCGGGGCGATCGCCCACTTTAGTCTGCTCTGCCTTAGTTTGCTCGACGTTCGTTGGCTCGACGTTCGTTTGCTCGACGTTGGTTGGCTCGACGTTGGTTGGCTCGACATTGGTTGGCTCGACATTGCGATCGCGACCAGTCGGGACTTGGGTAATCGCCGTGGGAATTGGCACAAGGCCAGGGGTGCGATGTTTGGCATGGTTTAACCGAGGAATGCCACCAAACAATTCCCGCACCGTCGCCAGTGTCGGTTCCGTCTCAAAATCGCCCACAATCACCAGCACCGCATTGTCAGGGCTGTAGTAGGTGCGGTAGTAGTCCTTCACCTGGCTGACGGTGAACTGTTCCACATCGCTTTTGGTGCCGCCCACGGGCAAGCCATAGGGATGCTTCGGCAACGCCGCCTGCATCACCGTGCGGCTGAGGCGGTAGTCGGGGCTGTTTTCGTAACCCTGCAACTCGGACACCACCACGCGCTTTTCACTGGTGAGCTGACTGGTGCCAATCAGTGATCCCTGCATCCGGTCGGCTTCTAAGGTCAGCAGGGCGTTGAGCTTGTGCCGTTCCACCGTGCCCAAATACACGGTTTGGTCGTAGCTGGTGAAGGCGTTGAAATCGCTACCCAAGGCACTGAATAAGCGGCCAAATTGGATGGGGCGGGTTTTGGTGCCCTTGAATAGCAAGTGTTCTAGTTGGTGGGAAATGCCGTTGAGGCCGGGAGATTCGTTGCGGGAGCCGACTTTATACCAAATCTGTACCGCCACCACCGGAGCCGTTTTCACTTCTTTGGTTAGTACCGTCAGGCCATTGTCTAAGACGGTTTTTTGTACCCCTTGGCTGAGGTTGAGGTTGGGGTGATTGCTGGTTACGTCCGCTGGGGATGCCGAAGCTGCCGAAACGGTGTCAGGGAAAGAATCAGCCATCAGGAACTCCGAAGTGACAACAGGGTTGGGGAACAGGTCGGCGGGATTCAATAAGGGTTGGATCTGCGATCGCACCGCGTCAAGTCCGGCATGGAGGGAACTGGCTAACTGGGTCACGGGCGATCGCCCCAACTCGGCTGTGGACAGGGGAGCCGCGATCGCCATTGGCGCGTAACTGACAGCCAACAGCAGCCAGAGGACGGGGATCAGGCCAATCCCGCTCAGATAACCGCTATCCCACCGCCACCGCTGACGAACGGGACACCTCACCAACCCAAACCACACAGCCAATCCAACGGACACGCACAGTAGAAGCAACAAAGAGGCACACATGGGGCGATCGCACAGGGAACTCAGCAAACAAGCATTTCCTCATTTTAGAGGGCGGGCGATTGTGTGATCGACCCAACTTATGCAGATTCCCCATTGAATTCAGATTTTAGGCTGGGGATTAGCTGTCTATGCGATTACAGCATTGTTTTTTTAGATAATCCTTTATTCACAAGATTTTCAGGCGTTTTCTACTCTGGGGAGGTTTAGCTATACTCGAAAGTAACGGATCATCACTTCTATGAATTTTGGAATGTTTGCTTTATGAGTGAACAGCTTGAAGGCAGTCAGATTCTTGACCAAGAACTAGAGAGTATCAGCAAGATTTTGCTAATTGATTTGGAGAATTGCCCGGAACAAATTCACCATCTCCAAGAAAATTTAGAGGCATTCTCAAAAG
>CAZJZR010000640.1:0-2947 GCA_964550475.1 uncultured bacterium | reverse complement strand
AATTGGAACGAAGGTTCAATTCATCCAACTCCTAATTCATCTCTTGATTCAGCAACGCCAGCACAAGCTTTAATAATATTAGGTTGCGGGACGATGCGGTAGTGCCACCAGCGGACATAGCGGACACAATAGCCGACGACACAATAGCCGACAGAAAAGCAGCCGATAGCCGATAGGAGAGTAGCTGGTCGGACGACAACAAGAGAGTTACAGTAATGGCACTCAGCCGAAACTCTCAATTAGCCCGAAGAGATGAAAACAAATTTATCAAAACTTAATCCTATCATTAAAAAAAAGTCTTTCAGGAGCCGGATTTTCTTAAATTGAGGCATTCCGGATTATAATCTCACAGGTTATGATGGGGTGACTATTTTTGGGGTGGTCAGACAGCCAAATATGGGGTACTGTCATGCTGTACCTCAGGTACAGTTCAACCAGGGTTAGCTGAGTAATGACTTACTGCGGGGAAGTCAATCGTGCGTGTTCCACTTGATTACTACCGAATTTTAGGGTTGCCAATTCAGGCCACCACAGAGCAGTTGCAGCAAGCGCATCGCGATCGCGCCTTGCAATTGCCCCGGCGTGAGTATTCGGAAGCCGCCATCTCCGCCCGTAAACAATTGCTCGACGAAGCCTATCGGGTGCTGTCCAATCCGGAACATCGGCGAGCCTATGATGCTAGTTTCTTAGCCAAGACCTATGATTTAGATCCGGATCGCCCGCCAGAATCTGTCAATTTGCCCAGTAACTTCGGTCGCGATGATGCGATCGCTGAGGCTCATTCCCCTAGTATTGAAATTGACGATGACCATCTGGTCGGAGCCTTACTGATTCTGCAAGAGTTAGGCGAGTACGAGCTGGTCTTGAAGCTGGGTCATCCCTACATCCGCGCCACCGCTGGCTTAAAAAATGGTCGCTTAGGCGATGAAAATATTGTTCGGTCGGACACTGTGCTGACCATGGCTCTGGCCTATTTGGAATTGGGGCGAGAGCAATGGCAACAGGGACAGTATGAAAATGCCGCTAGTTCGTTAGAACACGGACAGGTGTTGTTACTGCAAGAAAGTGTGTTCCCTAGCGTTCGCAGCGAAATTCAATCTGATATTTATAAGTTGCGACCTTATCGCATTTTGGAATTGTTAGCCTTACCCCCCGAACAACGGCAGCAACGCCAACAGGGGTTACAACTGTTGCAAGAAATGCTACAAGAACGTGGCGGCATTGATGGCAAAGGCAACGACAACTCCGGCCTCAACACTGACGACTTCATTCGCTTCATCCATCAACTACGGGATTACTTAACGACCGAGGAACAACAAATTTTGTTTGAGTCTGAGGCACGCCGTCCATCTGCTGTAGCAACCTATCTCGCCGCCTGCGCCCTGCTGGCAAGAGGCTTTGCTCAACGACAACCCCGCTTTATTGTCCAAGCGAAACAATTTCTCGCCCGCCTTGGCACCCGCCAAGATATGCACCTAGAACAGGCGATTTGTTCCCTGTTGCTGGGGCAAACGGAAGAAGTGGGGCGATCACTGGAACTGAGTCAAGACTACGCCCCCCTAGCCTTTATTCGGGAACACTCGCAAAATTCTCCCGATCTGTTGCCGGGGTTATGCCTATACGCAGAGCGTTGGCTGCAAGATGAGGTCTTCCCCCACTTTGCTGACCTCACCACCCAACGGGCATCCTTAAAGGAATATTTTGCCGATGCCCATGTGCAAACGTATCTGGAGACCTTACCCAGTCAACGCGCCACCAGCGACGAATGGGCAACCACAGCGGCCTATGCGGCCAGCGTTGGCAGTGGAGTCATGGCCGGAACTGGGATGGTCGGTGTGGCCGCTACTGATCGCGCCTATCCAGGCTATGAACCATCGGCTTATGCACAACCGGGTTATGGCCAACGGCAAGATGGCCTCCTCTCCGCTGCTGGAACAACCGCCTATGCCGATCCAACGGCTCGGTTGGCCACGAACGGCAGCAATGGTAGTGGCATGTCCTCGGTGCCTGCGGCGGTGCGGGTTGCACCAGTGCAAGAAGCCGTGCGCGATCGCGGCACCAGTCGCATAGCCGTCCAAACCCGTCCAACCGATTCCGGCAACGTTCCCCAGGCACGGCGCGATCGCCAACGTCCAGAGGATAAGGGCAATGGTGGCTACCGTCCCTTGCCACCCCCAGTGCGCCACGTCAAGGGAACGGGAACGCAATTCTCGAAAATCCGTCTGTTTGCAGTCATTACCACCGCCGTCCGTTATCGCCACTGCCCTCCTGATCCTCGGTGGTTTAGGCTTTTTGATTTATAGTCTAGCCGCTTGGATGATTGCCAACCTGACCGCACCCAAGCTGGAAGGGGAACAGTTGACCATTCAACTGGATCAACCCGTGTTGGAACTGCCCCCGCCGGACGCTAATGCGACGCGATCTCCCACCCCAGAAACAGCGGCGATCGTTACTCCTGAAGTAGGTCAGCGGGTTATTGAAAGTTGGTTATTGGCAAAATCTGAAGCATTTGGCCAAAACTACGTTGTTGATCGGCTCGATCAAATGTTGGCCGAACCCGCCTTGTCCGAATGGAAGAATCGTGCTGAAACAGCAAGAATTGGTAACTGGTACGCCCAATACAAGCACAGTGTGAGAATTATTTCTGCCACCATGAACCAGGTTGATGCCAAACTGGCCACGGTGGAGGCGGAAGTGGGTGAAATGGCAGAGTTTTACCAAAATGGTCAGCCTGATCGCTCCCGTTCCTACAATGAAGTTCTGCAAGTCCGCTATTTCTTAGTACGGCAGGGTGATCAGTGGCGGATTCAAGATACTGAAGTGATCAGTACAGTGCCCGGAGCGACAGTTCCCGGTACAACATCCGGTACAGCACCGAATGAAACCACCGCTACCCCCACCCCATCATCGGAAACTAGTGTGTCTCCCAGTCCCTCTGGAACAACCG
>CAZJZR010000639.1:0-2947 GCA_964550475.1 uncultured bacterium | reverse complement strand
CCTTAATCACGGTACGCTTAAGGGGATAAAACTGGACACACCCAATGATCATGTTGAATGGACTGGCCAACGGTTTGGGGTTGCTGCTGCTACTCCCTACCATGCCGTCGCCCCAGCGGATTGCCCTCTCCCCCAGCCCCAATGCGTTGTTCCTCGCCTATCCGCCTGCCAATCACCAAACCACCAGCGATCGCATCTTCCTGATTGGCACCGCCCCGCCAACGGGCAGCGTCACCGTCAACGGGCAAGTGATTAACCGCAATCGCTTTGGTCACTTTGCCCCCACATTTCCCTTAAAGCTGGGGGAAAACCAGTTTGTCCTCAGCCATGGGGAGCAGGTGTTGCGGTTGACGGTGACCCGTGTGCCCACCAGTCCGCCTCTACCGACAGGATTAACCTTCGCGCCCGACTCGCTAGAACCAGCGGTAGATGTGGCGCGGTTGGCAGGAGAACGGGTGTGTTTTGCCGCGATCGCTCCCCCCAATGCCACCGTCAACGTCCGCCTCGGATCCCAAACGCTACCCTTACCAGAGCAAACCCAAGTCACCGATTTACCGCCCAACATGGGCGTGCTGACGCAACAGAATCAGCCCGATCCCCGCTCTGGAGCCGGACACTACCAAGGCTGTACCGTGGTGCAATGGGGCAATGGGCAGGTGGTGCAACCGCAATTTTCGTTAACCATAGGTGGACAAACGCTAACCCAAGCCAGTCCCGGCAAGGTGGAGCAACTGGATCCGGCACGGCTCCCGGTAGTGCAGGTGATCAGCGAGCAGGGCACGGCACGGACAGGCCCCAGTACCGATCATTCCCGCCTCACGCCGTTGCCAAAGGGGACACGGGCACAGGTGACCGGACGACACGGGGACTGGTTACGGCTGGACTACGGTGCCTGGATTCGCCAACGGGAAACCCAGGAGTTAACCAACGCCCTACCGCCCCAGACCGTGATCCGCAGTTTACGGGCACAGACACTGGGCGATCGCACCCAACTGGTGTTCCCGCTGCAAGTCCCCGTCCCGATTAGCGTTGAGCAACAGGACGATCGCTTCACCCTGACGCTGTACAACACCACCGCCCAAACCGACACGATCCGCCTGGACGACAATCCGCTGATCCGCCGGTTGGACTGGCAACAAACCACCCCCAGTCAAGTGCAATACACCCTCTGGCTGAAGTCGCGCCAACAGTGGGGCTACGGGTTGCGGTATGACGGCTCGACGCTGATCCTGTCCCTGCGGCACGCGCCCGCCCGTCCCACCGGACAACCGTTACAGGGGATTACCATCGTCCTTGACCCCGGCCATGGCGGCAGCGAGGACTTGGGGGCGCGGGGGCCAACGGGCTATCCGGAAAAAGCGGTGGCACTGACCATCAGCCAACTGGTGCAGGCGGAATTGCAGCGTCGGGGTGCAACGGTGGTGATGACCCGCACAGCCGATGTGGATGTGCCCTTGGCCGATCGCGTTGCCGTCATTAACCGCGTCCAGCCCACCCTCGCCCTCAGTCTGCACTACAACGCCCTACCGGATAACGGCGACGCACTGAAAACCCAAGGCATCAGTACCTTTTGGTATCATCCCCAAGCCCACAGTTTGGCGGTGTTTCTGCACAACTACCTGACCCAACGGCTGAAGCGACCCTCGGCAGGTGTGTTTTGGAATAACCTGGCTCTCACCCGTCCGGCGATCGCCCCCACTGTCTTACTGGAACTGGGTTTCATGATTCATCCCGATGAGTTTGAATGGATTATGGATGCTGCACAACAACGGCAATTGGCTGCGGCGATCGCGGACGGGATCGTGGCGTGGACTTATAGCAGCCATCAGAATCAGCAATAGATTCAAGACTGATTCTGATAAACCCCATCGATCTAGAAACCTATATTTTTTCTAGGAAAATCGCAACTGTGCAGGTATCGATTAAGGACGCGGGAACCGCGCCCCTACAAACCGATCACAAGATCTCTGTGTAGGGGTTGGGTGCCCCAACCCTTGTAGAACAAGCAATCCAGCGTTGATCCACCTGAGTAATTTCGGGAAATCTCTAGGTCTCAACTTGGACGGGGTTTAGATTCTGTGTTGGCCTCCCTAACAAGACAACAGAAACCGGGTTGCTTGACCGAAAAATCAGGGTTTTAACTCCTGATCGCAAGAAACCCGGTTTCTATCAGGGGTACCGCAAACGGTTATCTATTATCCAGCAGCATTCACGCCGACCAACACGCCGGGATCGGTTTGGGTGGGCACGGTGGTCAAAATGTCGGTTTGGGCGCAATACTTCAGGTCATCGTGGCAATCGAGCCGCAGTAACCGCTGGCCGTGGCTGGCGGAGTGCAGCATCGACAGGATATCGCTCTGCCATTGTTCATACAACGCCAAGGCACTGAAAACTTCATCATTGCCAGCGATGTCCAACGGTTTGGAGTGGGTGGCGGTGAGCAGGGCATGGGAGATCGCCCCGGCACAGGTGGTATCTTCTAGGGAAAAGCCACCTTCCCAACCAGACCCGACAATCCACACGGTTTCCGGCTGCTTAGCCACCGTTTGCTGCACCACCGCTTGCCGATTCACAAACGCCCCGGCCATCACATGCTTGGCGGGCTGAATCGCTTTCAGGGCGCGGGTGCCATTGGTGGTGGTAATAAATAACCGCTGGCCTGCCATCCGTTCCGGGGTACAGTCCAGCGGTGAATTACCAAGGTCACAACCTTCCATCTTTGCGCCACCACGTTCACCAGCCCGCAATCGTTTATCGGCAGGCCAACTCTCGCTGCTATGGAATAACTCATCTAAATTACTAAACACCTGTACGGCCTCCGCACCAGCGGATAAAGCCGTCGCCATGGTTGATGTGGCGCGTAAGACATCAACCGCGATCGCGCAATCGGGAAATTCTGTGGACGGGGTTAGTTCGGGCGTATGGTAGACAAATAGTTTCACAAGAT
>CAZJZR010000638.1:0-2951 GCA_964550475.1 uncultured bacterium | reverse complement strand
TCGAAGAGGTGACCATTCTGAGTACCTGCAACCGCCTAGAAATCTACGCGGTGATCTCAGAAGCGCAGCCCGGTGTGCGGGAGATTTCCCAGTTTTTAGCCGATCGCAGCAAAATGTCCCTACCCCACCTGCGGCAGCACCTGTTCGTCTTGTTACACCACGACGCGGTCATGCACTTGATGCGCGTCGCCGCCGGGTTAGACAGTTTGGTGCTAGGGGAAGGGCAAATTCTGGCTCAGGTGAAGCAGACCCACAAACTAGGACAGCAATATAAAGGCATTGGCCGGATTCTCAATCAATTATTTAAAGACGCAATTTCTGCTGGGAAGCGGGTACGCACCGAAACCAGTATCGGCACTGGAGCCGTGTCGATCAGTTCCGCAGCGGTGGAAATGGCGCAGATGAAGGTGGGTGCGCCCGTCCCCGTCCTCGCGGGTGGACACGCCGCTGCCACTCCATCTAGCTTGGCCGAGTGTCGGGTCGCCATTTTAGGGGCGGGCAAAATGTCCCGCCTGCTAGTGCAACACCTGTTAGCCAAAGGAGCGACCCGCATCGCCATTCTGAATCGCTCAGTGGAACGGGCGGAGGAATTGGTGGCGCAATTCAGCAACGCGGTACCCAGTAACGGCAATTCACCGCTGAAGGTGCATCCCTTAGCGGAAATGATGACGGTGATCGGCCATTCGGACATTGTGTTCACCAGTACCGCTGCCACAGAGCCGTTGTTGAATCGGGATAAGTTGGCGGCTGCGGTGAGTCCCAACCATAATCTGATGCTGTTTGACATTTCCGTGCCCCGGAATGTGGATAGTGATGTGAATGAGCTGCCGAATGTGCAGGCTTACAATGTGGACGATTTGAAGGCGGTGGTGGCGCAAAACCACGAAGCCCGTCGGCAAATGGCGATGGAAGCCGAATTGCTGCTGGAAGAAGCGGTGTTTACCTTTGAAGCGTGGTGGCGATCGCTGGAAACGATCCCCGTGATCAGTTCGCTGCAAGAAAAGGTGGAAACCATCCGCACTCAAGAGTTGGAAAAAGCTCTATCCCGCTTGGGCACTGAGTTTGCCGAAAAACACCAGGACGTGATCGAGCAACTCACCCGTGGCATCGTCAAAAAAATCCTCCACGATCCCATGGTGCAATTGCGGGCACAGCAAGACATCGAAGCACGACGACGGGCGATGGAATCCCTGCGGTTGTTGTTCAACCTAGAAGCCGAAAACCACTCTGGTCGTAGACAGTATAGTTAGCCAGTTTGAGTAGATCGAAAACATAGACATCTCTGCTTAGTTTGAGGGTTGTTGTGGGGGCGGCTTTACTGCCCCCACAACAACCTTTTCAATTTTCGATCTACTCAGTTTGGATAGTGGGCAAGGTGTTGCCATGTAACCGTTCACTCCCCGTCAGAGGCGGAACAAGCGGGCGTAGCCCGCAACACTTTTCTTATGGGGGGATGTGAACGGTTGCGTTGCCATTGAGCATGGAGCTAGATGAGGTTCCTGGGTTTGTCTAATCGACCGCTGCGTGCCTTATGCTGGGTCTAGCCACACAACCGGGGGGTACTGTTTCCCTTGGTTGGGGCAATTCCCTTGATTGCTGAATGGATCTATGCGATTTTCTGTTCTCCGGTGGTGCGCGATCGCGCTTTTGGGATGGTGTTTGGCTGTAGTGCCCGTCCAACTCGCGAGGTCGGTGCCCTTACCCAGTCCAGCAGAAGAAATCCGGGGCGTGTGGCTGACGAATATTGACAGTGATGTGTTGTTCAGCCGCGATCGCCTCCGCAACGCGCTCCAGCAACTGGCTGAGATCAATTTCAACACCATTTATCCCACTGTGTGGAATTGGGGCTACACCCTCTATCCCAGTACCGTAGCGCAACGAGAAATTGGCATCGGACTCGACCCCACCCCCGGTTTACAGGGGCGCGATATGCTAGCAGAAGCCGTGCAGGAAGGGCATCAGCGCAAATTAACCGTCATCCCTTGGTTTGAATTTGGCTTCATGGCTCCGGCAGACTCGGCCTTAGCCAAACGGCATCCCGACTGGCTCACCCAACAACAGGACGGCAGTCAAACTTGGATGGAAGGCGTGCATCCGCGTGTTTGGCTGAATCCATTCCATCCCCAAGTCCAACAGTTCTTGCTCGATTTAATTGGTGAAATCGTCAGCCGCTATGATGTAGACGGTATTCAATTCGATGACCATTTAGGCTTACCCGTCGCCTTTGGCTACGATCCCTTCACCATCAAACTCTACCAACAAGAACACAATGGGCAGGCTCCCCCAGCCAACCCTAAGGATCCGGAATGGGTGCGTTGGCGTGCCGACAAAATTACCCAGTTTGTCGAACGCGCTTTTCAACTGGTCAAACGTCAAAAAACAGACTGTATCTTTGCCCTTGCTCCCAATTCCCACCCCTTTGCCTATGCCAACTATTTGCAAGACTGGAAAACTTGGCAACAGCGTGGGTTGATTGAAGAGTTAATTGTTCAGGTGTATCGGAACAATTTGCAATTTTTTGCTGCCGAACTAATCCGCGATGAGATGCAGGTTGCCCGTAAACGGATTCCAGTTGGAGTTGGTATTCTCACCGGATTGAAGAATCGCACAGTACCAATTAATTTGGTGCAATATCAGGTGCAAGTAACGCGGGGGTTAGGCTTTCCTGGCGTATCATTTTTCTTTTACGAAACCCTATGGAATCTGACGACGGAAGCATCCCCCGATCGCCAAGCTGCCTTCCGTAATCTCTTTGCCACCCCTGCCCGTCACCCCAAACTAGGAAAAAACTGGAAATCTCCGGTTACATCCTGATTAACTCTGTAAATTAGTTAATCACTAATTAGTTAATCACTACAGTATCTTTCAGTTCGATTCAGCCATTGGGAGAGGGGAGAGGCGGTTAAAACCGCATCTACAAGAACTAAACCCGCCTACGCGGGTTTCAAAAC
>CAZJZR010000637.1:0-2956 GCA_964550475.1 uncultured bacterium | reverse complement strand
GTGATGGCACAGCAGTTTCCCGATGCCTATGCCCAGTATGGCGGCGTGGAAATTACGGTGACGAAGCACATCCCCGTCGGGGCCGGACTGGCGGGTGGTTCCACCGACGCGGCAGCGGTGCTAGTGGGGTTGGATTTGTTGTGGCAGTTGGGCTTAACCCAGTCGGAGTTGCAGGAACTGGGGGCGAAGTTGGGTTCCGATGTGCCGTTTTGCCTCAAGGGGGGAACCGCGATCGCCACTGGTCGGGGCGAACTACTCGATCCGTTACCGGATTTGGAACATCTCTTTGTGGTGTTGGGCAAATACCGCAATTTGTCGGTGTCTACGCCGTGGGCGTACCAAACCTATCGCCAGCAGTTTGGTCATACCTATCTCGACAGTCACGAGGCAATGGCGAGTCGTCGGCAGGTGATCCACTCTGGCCCCTTGGTGGCGGCGATCGCCCAGCATGATGTCGCCGAAATCGGCCAGCGGTTGTTCAACCATCTGGAACAGGTGGTGCTGCCTGCCTATCCGCAGGTGCAGCAGTTGCGCGATGCGTTCCAGCAGCAACCGGGTGTTTTAGGCACCATGATGTCGGGTTCGGGGCCGACGGTGTTTGCGCTGACGGCAACACGGGAGGCGGCAGAGGCGACGAAGACAGCAGTGGCAGCGGCGATCGCCAACCCAGAGTTGGAGTTATGGGTTACTCAACTCACCGCCAGTGGTATTCACCTGGCAGCGCATCATTAGACCGCTGCACCGGGGCTGCATTCTCCCAGATCTCAGCCCGATAATTCTCGCCCATGGCTCTTTGCCGATCACTCTTACATACGTTGCATTGGGATGCGGTAGAGGGCAGGGTCGCCATTAGCGAGTCGGTTTGCATCGCACACGAGTCATGGTTTGATGGCGATCGGTTACGTCGATTAAGGTTTTGCGGTCTTCAGACAAGCGGAACTTGACTGTGGCCAGCCAGGTTTCCCCTTCGCCGGACAACTCCACGACCAACACCAGTTCGGATTTGCCGTCGAAGTCAATGTCACGAATAGGACCGTCACTCTCATAGAAGGCAAGTCGCTGGTCGGAAATGACGAGTTTGGATTCGGACACCGGAGCAGCACATTGTTGGGCGGTTGCAGCCCAGGTGCCCTGAAACTGTTTTGGCACAGTCTTTGGGATCTCGGCTGCGTTAGAGACACCGGAACATAGGAAAGCGAGTATGATGACTGCGCGACGCATGATATCTCCCTGTTACCCAATACGGTTCAGCGAAACACGGTTCAGCGAATTGGCAAATTTGCAGATGCAGATCGGTTGGTTTTTTGTATCTTAATTCCTGCCAAATAGGAGTGTCACTGCAAAGGATTAATGTATAGGATGTCCAACAAACTGGCGCGATCGCTGTTCAGCAACGCACTCTAGAAGAGGGGCGATCGCACCTCCTAAATTTTTGTTAAGCTTACAACCTGAAAAGCCCTAGAAGCTATCCAACTGTACTAGACTAAGAGCTAGAGCATAAATATCGGTTAGCAACATTTGTTTCTAGTATTAACGAGTTCTCAAGTTTTTCCTTTGACAGACTTCTCTCCGAAAATTTACTCTACAAATCCCTTAATTTTTGGAGACAAGCTATGTCAATTTATGTAGGCAATCTGTCCTATGACGTTACCGATGCCGATCTCACTTCTGTATTTGCAGAGTATGGATCCGTCAAGCGAGTTCAGCTTCCCGTAGATCGTGAAACTGGCCGTATGCGTGGTTTTGGTTTCGTAGAAATGAGTGCCGATTCTGAGGAAACGGTTGCCATTGAAGCACTGGACGGTGCGGAGTGGATGGGTCGTGATTTGAAAGTCAATAAAGCCAAGCCTCGTGAAGATCGTGGCGGCTCATTTGGTGGCAATCGGAGAAGCAATAACAACTTCTCTCGTGGCTACTAAATATCGTTGAGGTAGTAGTCTGGCTGTAGAGGTCAGACTTAATCAAGAAGGGTTCAAGTAGAAATGCTTGAACCCTTCTTGGTTTTAACGCAGCAATTTAGGGCTGCTTACTTCATCCCGCCAATCAGCCTAACGTCGAAGTTGTGCGACGGCAGACAAACTTGAATTCCAACCGATAACCTCTGTACCATCCGTACCAACACAGTGTTAGCCCTCACCCAAATTCAGGGGTATTTCAAGGGACAACATTCACAGAATGTCATTAACTATGACCCCATGATTTATATTTATCTGCCAAAATATCGGAAAAAGCCTCTTTTGTCCGTGCAGATAGATTAGATGGTAGAAATCGCACTTGGCCTATTCTGCCTCGGAGTGTCTGGTCTAAGGTAACTTGTGGTTGAGGCTTTGGGGCTTTGGGGGATAACACCGTTAACCTTACACGCTGTCCAGTCAACTCAGATGCGTGCAGTAGGATCTCTTCCCAGGTTCCTTCAAATATGCGTTGCTCCATCAGGCCACCTCAAGCTATATCCCTGAATTATGCCAAATTCCTTCTCTCGTTAGTTGTAGGGTGCAACGTTCCGGCGCAGTGTGATTGTTAGGCAGCGTCTACAACTCTTACTCTAATGGCATTGCCAGAAACGCTTCTGGTAATACTGCGGGGATTACAGAAGCTACAAAATCAGGTGTATTTCGCGTCACAATAACTTCTACACCTGCGGCCTTGGCTGCTTCACTGGTCACAGCATCTTCAAAATCTGCCATAGAACTTTGCAACGCAGCCCTAATAACCCCATCGGTCACACTGGCAACCTGAAGATGCTGTAGTAACTTTGATACAAGTTCGCGTGCTGCTTCGGTACCAACTTGGCGGCGCACAATGTAGAAAATATTGGTCACAGCATGACCAGACACATACCCCTGCACCTGTGCTTGTGTCACTGTGTTTAATGCCTGTGCGGAAGCAACAACAAACGGTTGTCGTTGAGCTAACACATCAAGCAAAACATCACTGTCAAATAATACCCGCCTCA
>CAZJZR010000636.1:0-2974 GCA_964550475.1 uncultured bacterium | reverse complement strand
ATTGAAGAGATGGCCAATGTCAAGTGTGTGCTGGCGGAAGCGGCACTGCCCAATGGCTATGCGGTATTGAATGCCGATGATCCCTTAGTGTCCCAAATGGCGAATCGAGTCAAGGCGCAGGTGGCCTATTTCTCGATGCAACCGGATAACCCCATCCTGCAAGCCCATACCCAAAAGGGCGGTCTGGCAGCGGTATATGAGAATGGTTATTTGTCGATTCTCAAGGGCGACTGGACGCTGCGAATTGAGCAAGCGGTGAACATTCCCCTGACCATGGGCGGACGGGCACCGTTTATGATTGCCAACGCGCTGGCGGCCAGTTTGGCCGCGTTTGCCCAAGGGGTGCGGATTGAGGATATCCGCAAAGCCCTGCATACCTTCCAAGCGTCGGTGAGCCAAACACCGGGACGGATGAATATGTTCGATTTAGGCCGTTACAATGCCTTGATCGACTATGCCCACAATCCCCACAGCTACGAGGCTCTGGGTGGCTTTGTTCGCAACTGGACGGGTGAACGGATTGGCGTGGTGGGTGGCCCCGGCGATCGCCGCGACGAAGACCTGATTGCTCTGGGTCGCCTGTCCGCCGACATCTTCGACCGGATCATTGTCAAAGAAGACGATGACACCAGAGGTCGTCCCCGTGGTGATGCCGCACGGCTGATTTGCCAAGGGATTGAGGAATGCAAGCCAAAGCACCACTATGAGTCGATTCTGAATGAAACCGAAGCGATTCAAAAGGGCTTGGACATTGCCACCGACGGCAGTTTGGTGGTGATTTTGCCAGAAAGTGTTAGTCGCGCTATTCAACTGATTGAAGCCCGTCGGCCTCTGCAAGAAGCCACGGTCAGTCAGTTAGTCTCACCCAGCGTGTTGGGAACCGATGCCGAGCCAAAAGCGGCTGTGGATCTGGATTCAACCCCTGAGTCCGTAGAGGAAGTCGCAGCGGTAGAGGAATCGGCAGAACCGGAACCAGACAAGCAACCCGTGGCCGCGAAGGCTGGCGGCAGCCGCTCCAAAGCCACGCGATCGACGGTTGCTCGGTCTACTGCCACCCGTCGCCGTAAACCCAAAGCCACATCCTAAGGGTTCATCCAGAACCTTGATGTTTCGTACCCTTTGGGTACGAAACATCAAGCTGTTCAACTGGTTTTCGGACTAGAAGCTGAGGAAGATGAACCGCTCAGAGCGTTGACCGAACCCGAATTAGACCAAGCCTAAATCAGCTACGACTTGCGTCACATGGGTAGCGGGTTTGACTTTCAGATAAATTTTTTCGATCCGACTATCGGGGCCAATCACAAACGTATTGCGGCTGATCCCCATGTATTCCTTGCCCATAAATTTCTTCAGGCCATAACTATCGTAGGTAGTGGCCATTTGTCCATCCGGGTCGCAGAGGAGGGGGAAGGGCAAATCAAACTTGGTGACAAATTTGGCGTGGGATTTGGCATCATCAGTGCTCACTCCCAACACTACAATGCCATGCTTGCGAAAGGTGGCATAGGCATCCCGAAAGGCGCAGGCTTCTGTGGTACAACCGGGGGTATTGTCGCGCGGGTAGAAGTACAATACCACTCGTTTTCCCTGTAAATCGGACAAACTGACGATGTTGCCGTGAGTATCGGCCAAACTGAAATCAGGAGCTGGATCACCAACCTGAAGCGGCATAGCCTCTCCTCAATGGAAAATTGGGTAATGTCAAGGTGTAACCGTCCACTCCTCCCCATGGGAAAACCTAGCGGTCGTAGCCCGCAACCCTTGATGGAGGGTGAATGGGATAGAGGGTGAATGGTTACATTATGTTACACAAAAGAATAAATGAAATCGACCGCAATGGCAAACGGTCGGCATACACCCCATAAACCCTAGGAGCCAAACTATCGGGGATAGGGGGCGGTAGGTGTACAGCTATGACTTCGGTTTGCGTCTGGCGACGATCGCGTTGCCGTGAATCTTGACCTCGTAGCTTGGTAGGGGTTGCTTGGCAGGACCGCTGAGGGCTTTACCATTGGCGGCAAACCGGGATTCATGACACTCGCAGTAAAAATTCTTTTTGGCCGCTTGCCACTCCACCGGACAACCCATGTGGGTACATTTGGGGTTCACTGCCAGCAAAGTGTTGGGTTTGGCAGGATCTCGAACAATCAAGATGGGGCCAATGGGAGAGGTTTCGTTGAAAATTTTGCCATCCTGATTCAGTTTGGCCACTGTTCCCACTGTTTGAAACGCTGGAGCTTGCGCCATCAAATTGGGTTCGGCTTCGCCTTCAAAGGCAGGAGCATCGTCCGAGTTGGGGAGAACGGCAGCGATCGCGACGGGCATGGAACTGGCTAACCAGCCTGCACCCACCCAAGTCAGAAATGTGCGTCGATTCATAGTGATGAATTTGAAATGAGGACGGCAATGAAAACAACGGATAGGTGTGAGCTTATCTTAGCGTAATGTTTTGGCGAGTGAAACCACGTCCACCTTGAGACCTAGAGTGTCTTTGCCAAAGTTGGTAAGCTGAACTGATCAGCTACAGTAGTTGAGCAGAATGCAATGTTGACAGTGAATTTAGCGGGGAACAGCGCATCAAGTCATTTAGAGGGTGTTTGAAAAGTCCTATTTGATGTAGCCCTGGCGACTGTTCGCCTTGCGTTCCCGTAGGGTAGTCGCGGTTTTAACCGCCAGACACTTTTCAAACACCCTCTTATCCTCATCATTTGTTTATAGCGGTTTGCATATTTATGAGGCACAGTCGATAAATTAGAACTCCCACTGAGTAAGGGATGGAGTGGTGTGGGCGATGCCCATACCACCGCAAGCGGCTATATCCGTAACCGTGCAGATCCCCCCATAGGAAAAGTGGGCGTTGCTGAATTTAGGGATGAGCTAAGAGTTGGATGATATTGAAACTTCGTTTCAATTCATCCTGCTATTCAACAACACCGAAAAGTGTTGCGGGCTACGCCCGCTTGTTCCTCCCCTG
>CAZJZR010000635.1:0-2975 GCA_964550475.1 uncultured bacterium | reverse complement strand
CTGGGCACAAAGATCATCCCCATGGCGGTGAATTTGGCCAGTTCTTGGGCATCGTGGCTGGCGCGGCTGGGTAGGTGTAGGTAGTCCAGTGACCAGTCTTGGCACAGTTGGGCGATCGCCGCCTGAATCCGTGGTTCAGCCAGAGCGGGATGGTTTTGCAAGCGGGGATGCAGTTGGATTTGGGTTTGGGTGGCGGCGGCGATCGCGGCCAGTTCCTGCTCTAACTGCTGCATTAACTCGTCCAGATGGGCATCGGACAGGTCGCGAATGTCCAAACTCAGATCCACCCGACCGGGGATGACATTGGCGGCATTGGGGAACAGGGTCATTTGGCCGACCGTGGCCACCTGATCACCGGGGGTAAGGGCGATCCGATTCACCGCCAGCACCACCTGCGCCGCTGCCACCAAGGCATCTCGCCGCATCGCCATCGGTGTGGTGCCGCCATGGCTGGAACTGCCCACTACGGAAATTTGATAGCGGCGTTGTCCGACGATTCCCGTCACCACGCCCACATCCTTGCCTGCTGCTTCCAATACGGGGCCTTGTTCCACATGCAATTCCACGAAGGCGGCGATGTCGGCGGCGGTGCGTTGGGCGGTGGGGAGCGCGTCCCAGTTACCGCCCAGACGCGCTAGGGCAGCGGCGATCGCCATGCCATCGGGCAAGCTGTAGCGGTTGGGGTCGGTGAACGCGCTGCCGGACATGGCCTTGCTGCCAATCATGCTGCCTTCCTCATCGGTGAAGACAATCACCTCTAGGGGATGATGCAGGTGCATCTGGTGCTCGTGCAGCACCCGCACCACTTCCAATCCGGCCAATACGCCATAGGCTCCGTCGTAGTGTCCGGCGTTGGGTACGGTGTCGATGTGGGAGCCAGTGGCGAGGGCGGGCGCGGTTGCCGACTGGCCAGGATAGCGACCAATCAGATTGCCCGCTGCATCCATTCGCACGGTCATGCCCAGTTCCAGCATCCAGGCTTGTACCTGCTGACGAGCTTGCAGATCCTCATCACTGTAGGCGATCCGTTTGACACCGCCATTGGGTAGGGCACCGATTTGCGCCAAGGCGTGGATGCTGGCGTTGAGGCGATCGCCATTCACCCGTAACTGCTGCACAGACTCCAATCGTCGTTCGGTCGGGGAACTTACCATGTCTGTCTGGCCTCCTGCACCATTGTTTGCGCCGTCCGATTGGTCTGCTCCACCAATTTGCCCAAATCCACAGTGGTCAACTGTCCCTGATCCACCACCCGTTTGCCGTGGATAAAGCTGTAATCGACGCGATCGTGCTTGCAAAACACCAACGCCGCCACCGGGTCATGCTGGGCACCGACAAAGGAGGGGCGATCGATATTGAAGGCAATAAAATCCGCTGCCATGCCGGGAGCCAACGCCCCAATATCATCCCGACCCAGCACTCTGGCACCACCCAACGTTGCCAATTCCAGCACATCCCGCGCCGTCATCGTCAGGGCATCACAACTGCCCACCCGCGCCAACAGCATCGCCATCCGGGCTTCGTGCAGCAAATCGGTGGCATCGTTGGACGCGGCTCCGTCCACCCCCAACCCCACAGGTACGCCATGGTTGAGCATTTTGCGGATGGGGGCAATGCCGCTAGCCAAGCGCATGTTGCTACAGGGGCAGTGGGCGACTCCGGTGCCAGTGCGGCCAAATTTCAAAATCGACTCATCACTTAACTTGACGCAGTGGGCGTGCCAGACATCATCGCCCAACCAACCGACGGATTCGGCATAGTCGCCGGGAATTAGTCCAAAGTTAGCCAAGCTGTAGTCCACATCGGACTGGTTTTCCGCCAAATGGGTGTGCAGGCGGACGCGGGCATAACTGCGAGCCATCGCCGCCGATTCCCGCATCAAGTCCTGGGAGACGGTGAAGGGGGAGCAGGGAGCCAGGGTAATCCGCAGCATGGCGTACCGCTCTGGGTCGTGGTATTGCTCAATCAACCGCTGACTGTCCTTGAGGATGGCGGCTTCGTCTTCCACCAAATGGTCGGGGGTGAGTCCGCCTGCGCTTTCGCCTTTGCTCATGCTGCCGCGACTGGCGTGGAACCGGATGCCGATCGCCTGCACAGCGCGAATTTGGTCATCCAGGGTGCAGTCGTTGGGGTAGATGTAGTGGTGATCGCTGGCGGTGGTGCAGCCGGACAGCATCAGTTCCGCTGCGGCCATCTGGGTGCTGATGTACATTCCCTCGGCGGTGAGGTTTGCCCAAATCGGGTAGAGGGTCTTGAGCCACTGGAATAGGTCGCCATTCTGGGCGGGCGGTACGGCTCGCGTCAGGATTTGGTAAAAGTGCTGGTGGGTGTTGACAAATCCCGGTAAAACAATGTGCCGTCCCTGTAAATCCAGCACCTCATCGGCGGTTGGCGGCAATTCCTCCGTGGTGCCGACTTGGGCGATCGCGTGATCCTGCACCAACAACGCCCCATTGCGGATTTCCCGGCGGGTTGCGTCCATGGTGACGAGGGTGTGGATGTTTTTAACGAGCAGGGTGGGCATGGGGAGGGGAGGGGAGTGGTGAGTGGTGAGTGATGAGTGGGTGGGATGGTGGGGGATGCGGCTTTTGGTTTTCGCGCGGGTCGCCCGTTCCTTTCGACTACGCTCAAGGGACGGGCTACGCTCAGTTGCCTGAGCGTAGTCGAAGGCGGCTGAGCGAAGTCGAAGGCGACTGAGCGTAGTTGCAGTTACCTGAGCATATCCGCAGTTACCTGAGCGTAGTCGTAGTTGCCTGAGCGTAGTCGAAGGCAACCGCACGAAGCCTCACTCACTCCCCGACCTCCTCCAGCAACCGCAATTGAGCAATATAGCCAATCTCCATTAACGCCTGCGCCAGTTCTTGCTCGACGGTGTTGGTGAGCCGTTGCTGAAAGGCGTTGAGGATGAGGGTTTTGGGTGGGAGGTGGCCTGCCAATTCGATTTGGCGTTTGACGGCGATGATGAAGGGGAAGCC
>CAZJZR010000634.1:0-2977 GCA_964550475.1 uncultured bacterium | reverse complement strand
CCACCCAACCGACAAACTAAAACTGCTTCATGGCTCGTTGGATTTCCCGCTGATCCTGCCGTTTCCGCAGATCTTCGCGTTTGTCGTGCAACTTCTTGCCTTTCGCCAGTCCCAAACTAATCTTGACCCAGCCCCGCTTCAGGTACATCTTCAGCGGCACCAGCGTCAGCCCCTTTTCCTCCACCTTACCGATCAACTTTCGCAGTTCGCCCCGGTGTAGCAACAGGCGACGGGTGCGGCGCGGGTCGTGGTTGAAATATTCCCCAGTGGTTTGGTGGGGGGAAATATGCACATTAATCAACCAGGCTTCGCCATTGCGAATTAGCGCATAGCCATCCTTCAGATTAGCCTTGCCCTGGCGAATCGACTTCACCTCCGTACCCTTTAACTCAATCCCAGCCTCAAACGTTTCCAGGATTTCGTACAGATACCGCGCCTGCCGATTGTCGCTGACTACTTTATACCCGTCACCCGCATCTGCCATGGTTGACTCACATTGCCTCCGTCATCTCATTACCATGATGACATCTCCCCACCAGAGTCGGATAGAAGATTAGTGGCTCACACCACGATGGGCGGTTTTCACCCACTTCAGCCGTTTGGGGCGGATGGACATCCGGGCAGTGACGCTGCTCATGACTACAATCCAGTGCAACATATACACCGTGCCTTGGAGGGTTTGTAACAGCGTGGCGATGGGCGATCGCTCCTGCCGCTGCATCTGTTCCCGTTCCCCTAGTGACGGGGTTGCGGGTTGCAACAGTTGCGGTTGGCGAGTCCGCCGCAGCCCCACGAACATGCCGATCAGGGACAGGGCGATGGTGAGGCTGGCGATGGGGCTGAGTAACAGGGGGCGGTTACGCACGATCGCCATCAGCAAATCGGGGATCGCTGCCGTGGGCATGATGTATTGGGTCAGCAAAAACATCAGTAAATCTAAACTCTTGCCCACACCCAACCGATTCCGTACCAACAAATCCCAATAATCCAAATAGCGTTGGTAACCGCCTTCTGCCCAGCGATTCCGTTGATGCCACAACGCCTTGGCAGTAGTTACCCCTTCTTCCACCACCGCTGGATAGAGGACAAATTGCACATCCCACTTGTACAGGTGCAACCGCAGGGTCATGTCCAAATCATCGGTGATGGTTTCTTCATTCCAGCCACCGCAATCCATCAGGGCACGGCGACGGACGAATTGACCATTGCCGCGCAATTCACCAATCCCGCCAATGGCAATCCGTTGTTGCTGAAAGAAGCTATCCATCGCCATTTCTGCCCGTTGCCCCCACAGCCAAAAGTTACCCGTGCCAGCGGGGTTGAGCATCGGGTCAGTTTGGGCGATCGCCTTGCGGGTTTGCACCGCTCCCACCTCTGGACGATCAAAGACGGGTAACACGCGGCGTAATAAATCTGGGGGAACTGTGGCATCGGCATCAAATACCACAATGAACTCGCCTTGGGTGGCGGGTAATACCGCATTCAATGCGCCCGACTTGCCACCCATGGAGCCACTGGGACGCGACAATGCCCGTAACTGCGGATATTGTCCCGCCAACTCTTGCAAAATTTCTGGAGTGCGATCGGTACTGCCGTCATCAATCACCCACACCTCATAGCGATTGCTGGGATAGTCAATGCTGCACAGCATTTTGACCAAACTGGCAATCACCGCTTCTTCATTCTTCGCCGCCACCAGCAGGGAGACAAACGGCCATTCCGCTTGGCGATCGCTGGCTAAGGGAGCTGGCATGGCCAAGGGACGAGCCAACAAAATCCGCAGGGCATGGATCCCCATAACGGTGGTTAAGGCCAAGATCAGCCAAATGCCCCACGATGACAGGTGCAGGGCGATCGTGCCACCCCAAACCATGGTGAGGACAACTGCCGCCTTCCCCCGACGACCTGCAAACCGCCGCTGCCCTAACGTATCCTCCGGTTGCGAAACGTCCTCAGTCGTTGGCAAATCGCTCAGCAATGTGTTGAGCGGATCTAGACTGTCATACGGACGTTCCTCTGACCAGGAATTTTGCTGCATACTCCTCTAACCCCAACGAAGCGAATTCTTCACCCCTTTGCATAAGCATTGTATCCAAGATTGATCGAATTCCTTAACAATTGCTGGAGATGGATTGCGATCGATTGCGATTAATAACGATTTGTTAGCTCTCAGCCAGGTCAGGCCGATCGCTGGGCAGGGGCAATGGCGGAGGATGACAGATGGCCAAAGCGGCGATCGCGGTGTTGGTAGTCTCGCAATGCCTGATGCAGCACCGTATGGTCAAAATCAGGGAACAGCACATCGGTGAAATACAGTTCCGTATAGGCCAACTGCCAGAGTAAATAGTTACTCAGGCGCAACTCGCCGCTCGTGCGGATCAACAAATCGGGATCAGGACATCCTGCGGTGTACAACTGCTGTTCCAGCAGCGTCGCGTCAATCTCGCTGGGCGACAAGCGACCCGCTTGCACGTGCTGCGCCAGTTGACGGCAAGCGTGAACCAACTCTGCCCGTCCGCCATAGTTCACGGCCACATTAAACTGCACTGCCCGGTTGTTGGCCGTTTCTTGCATCGATCGCTGCATCATCGTTTGTAGGGATGGCGGCACGGCTGACAAATCGCCAATAAATCGCAGCCGTACCCCTTCCTGTTTTAGTTCGGCCAATTCGCGCCACAGTAATTGTTCAAACAATCCCATCAGAAATTGCACCTCATCAGCGGGGCGGTGCCAATTTTCGGTGGAAAAGGCATAGGCGGTGAGGGTGCCGATGCCCCAGTCTTTGCAACAGCGCAACAATTCCTTCAGAGCTTTGGCTCCTTGGCGATGGCCAACAAACCGAGGTAAACCTTGGCGGTTAGCCCATCGACCATTGCCATCCATAATCACGGCAATGTGGGCGGGTAAATACTGGGGGTTGAGGTCGGGGGGGAGGGGGGACATGGGGGGAATGGTGGATGGTGGATGGTGAATGGTG
>CAZJZR010000633.1:0-2977 GCA_964550475.1 uncultured bacterium | reverse complement strand
TGCTCTGGTAGGAGGTCATCATCCCAACACTGTACTTACTCATGCGTTGCTGCGATATCTATTCAAATAGAGGCCAACCAACCGGAATTCTCTCTGCCAGCCTAACACAGGGGACTGACAAAACTTGTGGAAACTTTATGAAGCGTCAATGCGACGGAAGCCGCTGTTGGCTTTTATCAGAAAATCGGGTTTAGACAAAGTGGCGATCGCTTTTTCCAGCATGGACTATGGGGAACACCAATGAAATGGATCAACCGTTCACCCAATGTCATGCAGTCATCCGATGGAGACCCTATCCCTGCTAGCTAGACTCAGTAGATCGAAAACATAGACATCTCTGGTTAGTTTGAGGGTTGTTGTGGGAGCGGCTTTGCCGCCCCCACAACAACCTTTTCGATCTACTGAGACTGCGCCAACTAGAGTGCGAACTGCATCAATCTGAGTGTCGTAGGAATTGCCAGCGTCTGGCACAGTTGCTTGCTCCTGATTTCAGGGAGTTTGGTCGATGTCTCAGTCATTGCGAACCTTTGATGTGGGGCGCATCCAGGGCTTAGGGGAGTACGCCAAGCCCAAGAACCGTGCAAGGGTGATAGATGGCAGAAACAAAAAAGGACAGGCATAGTATCCCGGTCTCACAAGCAAAATGATACTCGTGACAGCATCTCTAGAACCGCTTTGCCAAGCCCACCCGGAATGGGCATCGGCTATCATCGCCCACATGACTCAATCCTTTGCCTAGTGGGAGTTGTAATTCATCGACCGTCTCTCATAAATATGAGAAACGTAATGAGAAACGTATATTGTAGTGGCTTAGGGGTAAGGGTTTAGAATCCCTTCCCGCTTAGGATTCCTTTGGCAATAGCCGTTGATCTTTCAACAACAGTTGGTCAATGCCACTGCTGGGAATGGGGCGGCTGAAGAGATAGCCCTGCACATTCTGACACCCTTGTTTACGCAGAAATGCCAGTTGTTCCTGGGTTTCCACCCCTTCGGCAATCACCTTCAGTTGCAGACTTTGTGCCATGGCGATGATCGCTGTGGCGATCGCGGCATCGTGGGGATCACCTACAACATTTTGGATAAACGATTGGTCGATTTTCAAACTATCCAACGGGAAGCGTTTGAGGTAATTCAGCGACGAATACCCCGTGCCAAAATCATCAATGGAAATCTCCACCCCCATTTCCTTCAAGTCTTGCAACATCCGGATGGTGGCATCCACATCATCCATCAAACTGGTTTCCGTCAGTTCCAAGACCAACAAACTCGGATCAGCCCCCGTTGACCGCAAAATTGCCGCCACCATCTCCGGCAAATTCTCTTGCTTAAACTGCCGTGCCGACAAATTCACCGCCACCCGGATGGGGAATAAACTAGCTCCTTGCCAAATCTTGGCTTGGGCGCAGGCTGTCTCCAACACCCACTTACCAATTGAGACAATTAAGCCCGTTTCCTCCGCTGCCGGAATAAACGTATTCGGCAAAATCATCCCCTTGGTGGGATGTTGCCAGCGCAATAAACTTTCTACCCCAGTAATCCGCCCAGTAATCAAATTCACCTGGGGTTGGTAGAACAACAACATTTCCTTGCGTTCCAGTGCCCCCACCAAATCCGTTTCCAGGGCACGCCGTTCTGCATCCACCGTCTCCATGTCCACATGGTAGAACTCATGGAACGTTTTGCTCTGTTTTCGGCTCCAGCGACGTGCTAAGTCGGCACGGGCAAGCAGTCGGTCGGCAGTATCACTATCATTCGGATAAATTGCCACCCCCAGACTCGCCTGCACCTGCAACTCCTGGTCGCTCAAGCTGTAAGGAGCGGTTATAGCTTGGTGAATTCGCGCCACCCACGTTTCCACATCATTGCGGGACAGCAAGTCTTGTAGCACGATGCAGAACTCATCACCGCTGAGCCGCGCCACCAAATTGTCAGTGCCCACACACTGGCTTAACCGTTCTGCGATTAATTTCAGCAATGTATCGCCAGCCGTGTACCCCAGAGAGGTATTCACGGAACTGAGTTGGCGCACATTCAGACAAATCACGCCGACTAGCTGCTGTTTGCGCTGTGCCGATCGCAGCATTTCCTGCAACCGATGCCGCAACATAATCCGATTCGGCAAGTTGGTTAACGGATCGCTGTAGGCCACCTTACTCAAGGCTTCCGTGGCCTGCTTCATTTCATCCAGATACGGCTGGGTAATTTTGGCTTGTTTTTCTAACCGTGCCTCGATCGCCTCTAATAAATCGGTACTGGTAAAGGGTTTGGTGATGTAGTCATCTGCGCCCATGTTCATGCCTTGGCGCATATCAGCGCGATCGGCCTTGGCGGTTAAAAAGATGAAGGGAATCGCAGCGGTTTCCGGATCTTGGCGCAAGCTAGACAGCACCGCATAGCCATCCATATCGGGCATCATCACATCACAGATGATCAGATCAGGCACATGCAAACGCGCCATTTCAATCCCCACCTGTCCATTGTGGGCACCAATTGCTTGAAATCCTTTGTATTCGAGCAATTTGAGGATATTTGACAGGATGGCTACTTCATCCTCAATCGCCAAGATCGTTTTCATGCTACTAAGTCAGTCCGGATGTCTGTTGCTATAAAGTTCAGATTGATCAATCAGGTTGGTAAGTGGTGATGAACCATGATTTCTGATGAATGGAAGCCTAAGTTTAAGCCCAGATGCATCATGGAACGACCTGGACAAATGGCCTATGCCCCCTTGTGGCTGGGGATGTGAGCCAAGGTTGCTGAAACGGCTTAGCGGCAATACTCTATACCAAATCAGTAAATACCAGATTAGTAAAATCCATGGGGATAATCATCCCCATGTGGCAAAACTTAGTAGATCTCTACACCCGTTATACAGACTTTTTTAATCAAGGGGTAATCGGTAATAGGTAATTGGTAATTGGTAATGGGATATGGGGACAGGAGAACAGATTCCGTCTTCAGGGACAGATTCCGTCTT
>CAZJZR010000632.1:0-2980 GCA_964550475.1 uncultured bacterium | reverse complement strand
TATGGAGAGACTTGAGACCGTGATCGATAGACCATTGGTGCAGCCGACTCCAGTCGTCGGAGTTCGGCAGGCGAACCGTAATATGGGTTTCAAATTCTTCTGTAAATTCTGTGAATTCCATGAATGCCTGCCCAACCCGACAAACCCGACCTACAGTATTATACTACAACTGTAGCATGATAATACTACAAAGTGTTTGATTGGGGTGTGCATTGTCTACTCGTCTCCTTATTTACTCGTCTAATCATTTAGCCAGCCGTTCTCAGGAGTACCCGCGTGCTGCAACCCGATCGCCCCCCACCCTCTGCCCAATCGCCCCAGCGTTTCTGTTGGCTCACCCGTTGGCGACAGGGGCGATCGCCTAATGGCAACTCAGATGACTGGCGACGCACCCTCAAAGCTCAATTGCTCAAACCGGCCAGTATTGGTTATGCCTTGGTGGGCTTGTGGACAGGCTTGGGGGCACTGGCCACCAGTCAAGATTGGGGCGTGGTGCAATGGCTGGATCGGCAGAGCCAAACCCTATTTTTTGAGCTTCGGGGTCCCGTAGCACCACCGGACAATATTGTGCTGGTGGCCTTGGATGAGCGCACCGACAGTCAGGCGCGGTTTTACCAAGGGGATGCCAACCGGCCCCCGTTTGTCAAATTGCTGGAAACCGCTCCACCGCAACGGGCGACCTACGCCACGGTGTTGGAGCGGTTGTTTGGCGCAGGGGCGCGGGCGGTGGCGATCGACATCCTGTTTTTGGATGCCAGCGGTCATGGGGCAGCGGATGACCAGCAATTGCAGCAAGCCTTACAACGGTATCAGGGTCGGGTCGCCCTCGCCGCAGAGTATGCCGAAGACACGGCAGAAAGCTTTAGCGTCCATTTATCGGAACCGAGTACTACCCTGGCGACCAATCCAGCCACCGTGATCGGGTACGTCAACGCTCTGCCCTCCGCCGACAACCGCGTGCATACCCTGCCCAGCCAGTACCGATCGCAGGTGATCGAACCCTTACGGTTAAAGCCAATTCCCTCCTTTAGCGAAGCGGCGTTACAGGCAGCGGGGTTACCGCCAGTCCCGCCCAAAGGTTCCACCCTATTTTTTTATGGCCCACCGGGGCGCACCTTTCCTACCGTCTCCCTGTGGGATGTGATGGATCCGGCGGAATGGCAACGGTTAGCCGCCAAGCAAGTGTTCAAGGACAAGCTGGTGATCATTGGAGCTACCGCCGATTCTTACCAGGATTTCATTGCGGCTCCGTTTTCCGAAAGTTACCTCTATCCCGGTCGGATGCCGGGGGTGGAGGTTCACGCCAATGCCGTGGCGACGTTGATGCAGGGACGGGCGATCGCCGATGCCATCCCCAACTACGCCACGCGCGGGCTGTTTGTTTTAGCCTTGGGAACGGTGGCAGCGGTGCTAATGCGGCTACCCAAACGCGATTGGCTATGGTTGTTGGGGGGCTTGGGACTGGCGTTCCTCTGGGGTGCAGTTGGTTACCTCTGCTTTACAGCCGGGTTACTGATCGTGCCGACGGTGGTGCCGATGGCGGTGATGGTGATGAACGGCACCAGTTACTTTTTTGTCGGGGCGATTAGCGAAGAACTGGAACGGCGGAAACTGCGGCGGACGCTGGAACGGTACGTGGCTCCGGCGATCGTCCGGGAAATCCTCAAACAACCGGACGACTATCACAGTTTGCTCAAAGGCCGCAAAATCAAGGCGGCGGTGCTGTTTTCGGACATTCGCAGCTTCACCACCATCTCCGAAACCATGGCGGCAGAGGATGACACCGAACATCTGGTGGAGCAACTCAACATCTATCTGGATGCCATGGTGAATGCGATTGTGGAAGCAGGCGGCACCATCGACAAGTTCATCGGCGATGCGGTGATGGCGGAATTTGGCTCACCGCTGTCCCACAGCCCCAAAGATGATGCCCTGAATGCCGTCCGCGCTGCCCTCGCCATGCGAAAAGCCCTGATTCAACTGCGGGAACAGTGGAAAGCCGAAAATCGGGTGCTGTTTTTTAACGGCATCGGGATTAACTATGGCGAGTTGATTGCTGGAAATATTGGCTCTGAGAAGCGACTGGAGTACACGGTAATTGGCGATACGGTGAATGTGGCCAGTCGGGTGGAAGGGGTGACGAAGGAGTTTGGCGTGGATATTCTGATCACCAAGTCGGTTTATGAATTGGTGCAGGAGGAACTGGAGGTGTCCTATATGGGCGAAAGTAAGGTGAAGGGACACGGTAAGGCGATCGCCCTCTACAGCGTGATTGGCTGGAAGGGCGAAAACCCAGAGGAATATTTGAAAATGCGGGATGAGTTGCGCCGCTTTATCAACTGGCGACCACCGTTAAACCGATAGGTTGGGGGTGCTGCAACGTCAAGTTGAGTATCGCGAGTCAACAAGAGTTTCGCCAATAGAATTTCGCCAACCTCATTGGAATCGCAAACGGTTCAGCCGTTGTTGGGCGGAGGGGGAGAGGGAATTGAACAGGCGCGATCGCCCTGCTTTGGCGTAGCGTTGTTGCAGGCGACGGGTTTTGGCGGCAATCAGTTCAATATCGAGGGCTAATTGTCGAGCGGTCATGCACTCGGCTCCGTAGCCCATGGCGGTTAGTCGCTGATTGTTATCATTCGTAGCGACAATCAAGCGGGAGTGGCTGGTGCGCCATTGGTGATAAAACTGGGCACAAACCTTTTCAATGTAAGTATCAGCGGTTTGGCCGAAGTCGGTGTAACGAACGCAGAGGTTGGGGGTGATGGCTTCGTGGCTGCCCGTGCTGGGGTGATACTGGGAGTCGAAGATAATTTCTGTGTCAAACCCTTGCACAGCGGCGTAATCAACCATGGTCTCTTTGAGTTCGTGGCGGGCTGCGTCAAGGCCAGCGCGATCGCGCGTTTGCTGGAGATCCAGCCAACTGCCGATGATGTTATAACCATCGACCAGGAGCAATGCCTGGGACGCAGGAGCAGACATG
>CAZJZR010000631.1:0-2981 GCA_964550475.1 uncultured bacterium | reverse complement strand
GATTCGGCTACCTGAATACTTACGTTTCAATTCATCCTGCTATTCAGCAACACCTGACTCATCCTGGGTTGGATATCGCATTTGCCGACAAACCTGGGCACCCTATCTGCAAGTGCAAGTTAGGGTGCAGTAATGAATAAGAGTTTGCAGATTGCCGATCTGGAATCGGTAGAGGGTGGTGCGATCGCCGAATGGAAAACGGCGCGGCAAACCTTTCAGCGGATTTGGGGATATGCGGATTTCCGGCCTCCCCAAGGCGAAATTGTCCACAGTTTGTTAGCACAACAGGATGCCCTGATCGTCATGCCTACGGGCGGCGGCAAGTCGATTTGTTTCCAACTGCCTGCCCTACTGCAAACCGGAGTCACCTTGGTGGTGTCGCCTCTGGTCGCTTTGATGGAAAACCAAGTGCAGGAACTACGCCAGCGCAACTTACCCGCTGCGGCACTGCACAGCCAAATGGCATCATCCCAACGGCGACAGGTGCTAACCGCCTTAGAGCGGCAAAAATTGCGACTGCTCTACCTATCCCCCGAAACCCTGCTCACCCCAGTCGTGTGGCAACGCCTCTGCCATCCCGACCTGCAAATTAATGGCCTGATTTTAGACGAAGCCCATTGTTTAACCCAGTGGGGTGACAGTTTCCGTCCGGCCTATCGCCGCTTGGGAGCCGTGCGTCCAGCTCTGTTGGCCACCAAACCAGCGGGGACGCAGCTCCCGATCGCCGCCTTCACCGCCACCGCCGATCCCACCGCCCAGACAACGATCACTAAGGTTTTGCAACTGCGCCAACCACAACGGTTTTTACTCAACCCCTATCGCGCTAACTTGCATTTGCAGGTGCGGATCGTTTGGTCACCCCGCGATCGCCGCCAGCAATTACTCAAATTCATCCAACGGCAACGGGGCACACCGGGACTGATTTACGTCCGTACCCGTCGCGATAGTGAAACCCTCGCCACCACCTTACAACAGCAGGGCTATACTACCACCGCCTACCACGCTGGACTTAGTGCCACAGCCCGACGGGCGATCGAAGCCCAATGGTTATCAGGGCAAATCCCGTTTGTGGTTTGCACCTCGGCTTTCGGCATGGGGATTAACCAGCCTCAATGTCGCTGGGTGGTGCATTTTCAGGCTCCGGCCTTACTGTCCGAGTATGTGCAAGAGGTGGGACGCGCCGGACGGGATGGCAAGCCTGCTCAGGCGTTGACCTTAATCAGTGAACCGACCGGATGGTTGGATGGGGAGGATCGGCAACGTTGGCGGTTTTTTGAGCAACAAAGTCAGCAGCAATGGCTGACGGCGCAACAGTTGGCCAAACAATTGCCCAAAACTGGGGAGGTAGAGGCAATCAGTCGCCAGTATCCTGACGGCGCGATCGCCCTCTCCCTGCTCCATGCCCTCGGCCAATTGGAGTGGCAAACTCCATTTGAATACGTCATCCATCCCCATCGCCGCCAACTCAATGCCCCGCCAACTCCCTCCGCCCAACCGATGGTGCAGTATTTGACTACCCGGCAGTGTCGCTGGCAATTCTTACTCAATGCCTTTGGGTTTGGCCAAGCGGCACGGCAGATGCGCTGTGGGCACTGTGATAACTGTCGCCGTTAGGGACTGGGCAGACTGGGCACCTCCTGGGCACCTCATCCTGTACCCCCACCGCTAACTTATTCTGCCAATAACTTATTCTGCCAATGCCGCTGTCTGTGCCGCCAACAGAGCTTGAATCCCCTGTTCCGCTAAGTCCAGCAACTGATTCAGTTGGTGGCGGGTGAAACTTTCTGCCTCGGCAGTGCCTTGCAGTTCAATCATCGCCAACTGATCATTCATCACCACGTTAAAGTCTATGTCAGCAGCCACGTCTTCTGGATAATTGAGATCCAGCATGGCTTGGTTGTGCAACAGACCGACGGAAATGGCGGCAATTTGATGACAGATGGGCGATCGCACCAATTCACCCGTTGCCATGAGATGGCTGATGGCATCGTGCAGGGCGACAAATCCACCAGTGATAGCAGCGGTGCGGGTTCCGGCATCCGCTTGCAACACATCCGCATCAACGACTAACGTCCGTTCCCCTAATGCCGTCATGTCCAACGCCGATCGCAGACTGCGCCCAATCAAGCGTTGGATTTCCTGGGTACGTCCGGAAATCTTCAGCGTTTCGCGCTCATGGCGTTGTGGTGTGGCGGATGGCAACATCCGGTATTCTGCCGTCAGCCAACCCTGTCCCTTGCCTTCTAAAAAGCGGGGTACACCCGGTTGAATCGATACGGTACAAAGGACTTGGGTGTTGCCGCAATGGGTGAGCACAGAGCCAGCGGCAAACCGAGTAAAGCGACGTTCAAACCGCACTGGGCGAATTTGGTTGGGTTGGCGACCATCGGGACGTTGCCAAGACATCAGCATTAACCCCGCAGTTGTGTAAGGATATCGTCGGCAACCTGATCAATCGGTTGTTCGCCATTAATTCGCAATAATCGTTTGCGATAGTCGTAATAATCCAGCATGGGTAGGGTGGTTTCGTAAAGGACTTGGATGCGGCGTTGAATTAATTCCAGTTGATCGTCACTACGCGATCGCCCCAAACAACGCTCAACTAATACTGACTCGGATACATCTAACCAAATTGCCCAATCTAACCGTTGGGTAAGGTCGTCTAACAAAAAATCTAACTCTTCGGCTTGGAATGCCGTCCGGGGATAGCCTTCTAATAACCAGCCGTGGCTGACATCCGGTTGCAACAACCGCAGCCGCATAAATTCAATCATTAACGGATCGGGCACCAGTTCCCCTTGCTCAAAATAGGGCTGCACCCGTACACCTAAGGCAGCTTCTTCCGGCGTTTGGGGGGCAGCGATCGCCTGCCGCAAAATATCCCCAGTCGAGATGCTGGTAATACCTAAGCGTTGGCAAAGTCGTACAGCCTGCGTCCCCTTTCCGGCTCCCGGTCCACCCAGAATGACTAACTTCACGGT
>CAZJZR010000630.1:0-2992 GCA_964550475.1 uncultured bacterium | reverse complement strand
CTCAAACCCCTCTGGCAGGGGAACGGTGAGATGATTCAACGGGGCTTACCCCACACCCAACTGGCTCCACCCTGGCAAATTCTGCTCTTGGGGGATGGCTCCCCCACCCGGCATTTGCAACTGTTGACGGGCGAGGCGATCGAAGTTGATGTAATTGATATGTCACCGATTGGCATGGCCACCGATGGCCTAGCCGATTTAATTCATCAAGTACCGGGGCCACGGATTCGCCGTCAGGTCTGGCTCCGCACCACCTCCGGTCAACGGTTGGCCTATGCGACTTCTTGGTGGGAAGCCAGCCATGTGGACGAGTATTTGCAAAACCGATCGCTGCCCATCTGGTCGAACCTGGCTCGATTACGCACAGAACTGTACCGCGATGTCCAGGGCTTGTATTACGGCCATTGCCCAGAGTTGCAAAAAGCCTTTGGTGAGGCGGCTCCCTTTTGGGGACGACATTATCTGTTTTGGCACCACGGTCGCCCGCTGACCTTAATTTACGAGGTGTTTTCCCCCTACCTCAGCCGTTATCTGGGGCCAATGGCTCTGGCATCATTGGCTGATTGAGTTTTGCCATCAGCTCTGGATTGATTCATCGTGCCTCATAAATATGAAAAGTGTTATAACTATAAATTGTATAGACTGTACCAAGATTGATTCAGGGACGAGCGTGAACAGGCAATCCTCAATCACACGGTAGAGGCAACCGCCAGTTCGCCCTTCCAGAGTTGTGTCTAGGGACATGATTGATCAGCCAATCCCTAAGGGATCTGAAAATAAATAAAATACCCACCAGCGTAGGATGCGTATAGCCTCTGGCAATAGCCTAAAGGCATGGGCTTCGCCTAGGGCTACGCTAAAGGCTTTAGCCGTAACGCATCCTGTTTAAACTACGGGTACTTTACTTTTACGCTCCTCCCTAACCATTACTAACGAAGGTTAATCAGAATGCGGTTAATCCAACCGCTTGCGGTAGGCTAGGTATAGTTCACCCTGCTGACCCTGTGCCAGGGAAGCGTTTTGTGTTTACAGATGTGTTCAACCAGTTTGAATTAACCAATTTGCTACTGGTCTAGAACGGGTGAAATACACTTGTAACGCAGTTTACAACGCGGTTTGTGATTGGTTGAGTTCCGAGTTCGGTGTAGCGTACAGTTAACCTACTGCAACGGCTACCCCTATTTCCACGTCCTACAAGGAGCTTTGATTCGCCTATGACATCAGCAACATCAACATCATCACCAACCCAAGCCCCCCAACGGGGCATCCAAATGACCGATTCCGCCCTGCGTCATGTGCTATTTCTGCGGGAACGGCAAGGCAAAGACCTGTGCTTGCGTGTGGGTGTGCGGCAAGGTGGTTGCTCTGGGATGTCGTACATGATGGATTTTGAGGATGTCAGCAACATCCGTCCTGATGATGAAGTGTATGACTACGAAGGGTTTAAGGTCGTCTGCGATCGCAAAAGTATGTTGTACCTCTACGGCTTAGTGTTGGACTACAGCGATGCCATGATTGGCGGTGGCTTCCAGTTCACCAACCCCAACGCTAGCCAATCCTGCGGTTGTGGCAAATCCTTCTCGGCTTAAGCCCAATTTGCATCACAAAGGCACAAAGACACAACCGTTTCCTGTCGGTGTCTTTGTGCCTTTGTACTGATAGGTATGCCTCGTGCTGTATGCCTCGTTCTACTAACGTCCGTTTAAGCCCTATTCCAGCCCCATTCCAGCCCCATTCCCAGTAGTCATGGCTAAGTTGTCCAGAAAAGTACTCCCAGTAGCGATCGCGGCAGGTGTGGGCGCGTTGATTGTGGGCGCGGCGTTGCGGGTCAGTCTGCTGGATCCGAGTGCCTTGCTGGGCAAATCGTCGGCTCCGGCGGGGGCGCAGTTGGGCGACTCGGCCTTTGTGCCGTTACTACGGTTGGCGGCTCCGGAACGGTTGGCACAACTGCAACAGGCAACGCAACAAGGATCGGCGGTGGATCGTGCCCGTGCCCGTTATCTGTTAGCGGTGGAGTGGATTCAGCAGGGACAGGGGGGCAAAGCGTTACCGTTGCTGGACGGGTTGGAGCAGCAATACTCGGTGATGGCTCCGGCGATCGCGGTGCAACGCGCCAGAGCGATCGCCCAAGCCGGAGATACCGCCAAAACCGTTGCCGCTTGGGAAGAAGTGCTGAACCGCCATCCCGACTCTCCCTTCAGCAGCGAAGCCTATTACCAACTGGGGCAAACCAATCCCGCCTACTGGGAGCAGGGCATGATCCGGTTTCCCGCCCATCCCCGCAGTGTGGAAATTGCCCGCCAACGGTTACGCACCAACCCCCGGCAGGTGGAATTGTTGCTGCTGCTGACGCGCCATGGACTGTACTTGAAGGACATTGGCTCGGTACTGGATCAACTGGTGCAACTGTCTGCCACCACGCCGCTGTCGCCACAGGACTGGGAGGCGATCGCCTTTGCCTACTGGGAAAAGCAGGACTATGGCAAAGCTGGATTGGCCTATGCCAAAGCCCGTCGCACCCCGCGCAACCTGTACCGCGCCGGACGGGGGTTACAGTTGGGCGGCAAAAAAACCGAAGCCAGAGCCTATTATCAACAACTGATCCAAGCCTTTCCCAAGGAACGGGAGACGGGTTTGGCTCTGTTACGCCTCGCCCGGATCAGCGATCCCCAAACCGCGATCGCCTACCTAGACCAAATCATCCAACGCTTCCCCGACCGGGCTGGGGAGGCTCTGTTAGAAAAAATTAGCGTGTTGGACGCGGCGGGAAATAGAACAGCAGCGGCGCAGGCACGGCAGATTTTACTCAGCCAACATAGTCGCTCCGAGGGGGCGGCAGCATTGCGCTGGCGGCAGGCGCAACAAAACGCCCAAACTGGCAATTATCGGCAGGCGATCGCCTGGGCGAAGCAAATTAAGCGGGAAAATACCGATAGCGAACTGGCACCGGAAGCGGTGTTTTGGGCTGGCAAATGGGCGGGACGGTTGGGGC
>CAZJZR010000629.1:0-3004 GCA_964550475.1 uncultured bacterium | reverse complement strand
CGGCTCGCCATTGGCTCTGACTAGATTCGATCACTTATGTATACACGGTAGCCCCAGTGGGTGACAAAAACCGGGTTTCTAGTCAGTCATCGACACTAGAAACCCGGTTTTTGCTTGATCACGGTCGATCAACCACTTCCGACGGAGCCAGCAGGGCAATTACCACAAGCTCCAACAGATTAAAGTGACGAATTTAGTTCGTTTGTATTATAATTGCAGGCAGGCTTCAGCGGTTCTCAATCAACTGAAGGACACGAAAATCTTATGAACACGCCGCTTGTTCATGCCGCTCCAACACACAAAGGGCTATATCACAGACACCAGCCTGCATCCACAGCCTAATCATCGAGCATTCATCCCCACTCCCCGCCTCCCCAGCAATTATTCGGATATCCGTCCGCCAATATCACCCATTAGGAGGAACTCACTGCCACGATACTAGGTCTAAAGTTGTACATAAGCTAGAGATACCTAAACTCATACCGACTTCAAGTTATTCAGGTTGCTGAATTTAAGTTAATCATTCAGTTCAGGACAGCAGTAATTTTCCACACTCATTTTCCATGGGGCATTGCTCACTGGTAAACCTCATCCAACTCAATGGTTTGCATCCAACGATCTGAAGCAGTCGTGATGATTAATCGACCCATAACGTTTATCTAGTCGTGATTATTCAGTGGTAATTGTTCAGTCGTGATTCGTTAAATCGTTGAACCAGAGGCTGAAGGCTGACAGCCTTGAATCAGCCGTAATAAATCAGGATTAGTGAATCAACAGTAGTTGTTGCTGTGAGACACAGCAGTCGGATACACCAGTTCAGAGTAGGCTTGCGGTAAACGGTAGTTAGAAGGTTGGCTATTTCAGGAGGGAATCGTTGCAGACTATGGCTATGGCTCAAACAGAACTGAAAACACAAGTCCCTACCTTCAGTGCAGATATGGTGCGTACCTATCTTCACGAAATTGGTCGCGTGCCACTCCTGACCCACGAACAAGAGATTGTTTACGGCAAACAAGTGCAGCAAATGGTCTTGTTCCAAGAACAACGGGCAAAGTTGGCCAAACGCCTGCGCCGAGAACCAACCATGGAGGAATGGTCGAACTATATCCAGGTTGACGAGGCGGAATTGCGCCAAGTCCTACACCAAGGCGAACGCGCTAAGCGCAAGATGATCGAGGCGAACTTGCGACTGGTGGTGTCGATCGCCAAGAAGTACCAGAAGCGCAATCTGGAATTTTTGGATTTGATCCAAGAAGGTACGCTAGGTCTGGAGCGGGGTGTAGAAAAGTTTGATCCGATGCGCGGGTATAAGTTCTCGACCTATGCCTACTGGTGGATTCGGCAAGCGATTACACGGGCGATCGCCCAACAGGGTCGCACCATCCGCCTGCCCATCCACATCACCGAAAAGCTGAACAAGATTAAGCGGACTCAGCGGGAACTCAGCCAAGAACTGGGGCGCAGTGCTACGCCTGCCGAAATTGCCGAAGCATTGGAACTGGAACCGTCCCAAATTCGTGAATTTTTGATGATGTCTCGCCAGCCGATTTCCCTCGACATCCGGATTGGTGACAACCAAGACACCGAATTACGGGATCTGCTAGAGGATGACGGGATTTCACCCGAATCCTACACCTTACAGGAAGCCATGCGCCGGGATCTGGAAGTGTTGATGGCGGATTTGTCCCCTCAGCAAGTCGAGGTGTTAAACCTGCGCTTTGGTCTCAAGGATGGTTATGGTCTTTCCTTGTCTAAAGTGGGCGAACGGATGGGCATCAGTCGGGAGCGGGTACGGCAACTGGAGCGGCAAGCTCTGGAACATCTGCGGCGACGACGTGCCAAAATTCGCGAGTACATTGCCAGTTAAGCCATTAATCATCATTCACCGCTGGGGCGCGGAAGATACAGAGTCAACTCTCTGTACCTTCCGCGCCTTTGGACTTGTAAAGAAACAACTTCAAAAAACAATACCTTCGGCAAATTATATAGCCGCTTGCGGTGGAGTGGGCTATGCCCGCTCCACTCAAACCCTTAACTAATAGTGTCTTGGGTGATTTGGCTGTGCCTCATAAATATGGGAATTGCTATATGGGGATTAGGGAGTAGGAATCGGGTGAATCGCCCCTAAATTGGCAACTTTGGCAATGATGGTTGCGGGCGTATTTCACGTTTGGGGGACTAGCGGTTGAAACCGCGTCTACAGGAACTAAGTCCGCCTGCGCGGACTCTAGAAGGCAGATTATTCTGTGGGTCAGAAACCTGCGTAGGCAGGTTTTGTTCTGGTAGCTGCGATTTTAATCGCCACTCCCCCAATGGCAAAATGCGCCCGATGGTTGCCGATCAAAAGGCTGCCGGTTTTTCCGGCAGCCTTTTTAATAGACCTCTTGCAAATTAGCTTGAAGGGCTTGCCCAAAATCGAGAAAATGAGGAAATATCAGGACTGTAATATCTTTAGAAGCGTCCTGATAATGAACTACACAATGTAACCGTTCACTTCCCCTTGGGCGAGTAAACGGTTACGGTGTAAAAGATTTGACAAATTTTGCCTAACTCAATTGGCAGGGCTGACGGTGCCACTGCCGGGTTAGTGCAGGCTGTCATCTCCCATCGCCATACCCGAAACGGCGTTGTTGAATCAGGCTATGAACTGAACCAAGTGATGAAATTGAAGGTGTATGAATTGCAATTGATACAATTGCACCTAGATCAATTGCAACTTAGTCCCAATTCATAGTGCTATGCAGCACCGCCCCCGAAACCACCTGAATCTCACCTAGCCTAAAGGAATGGATGCGGATATTTTGCTAACAGATCACTCGGATGACTCTCAGCCGAATCAATCCATGACCGCCGATCGCTTCCAAATTTGCGATCGCGATTTACCCGATGTCACCCTTACTCGCTATTTACAAGGGGGGGCGATCGCGGTGGATACGGAAACCATGGGATTGCTGCCGTGGCGCGATCGCCTCTGTTTAGTGCAACTGTGCGATCCCCACGACTC
>CAZJZR010000628.1:0-3014 GCA_964550475.1 uncultured bacterium | reverse complement strand
GTGAGGGTAAAGCTTGCGGCATAAGCGTTTTAAAAATGTTGGTAACGACAAGCTTGGAAAGGGGGAGAACTGGATTTCCCCCCTTGGAAAGGGGGGATTAAGGGGGGTAATGCGGGGATAACAACTCTCGTCCCAAGATCTGTATACACGGTAGCCCTTGGAGGAGGAACCAGCGGGCGTAGCCTGCAACTCTTTTCCCTCGGTGGGATCTGAACGGTTACGGTCAGAGTGCTAGAAAAATCAAACGTCTAGGCAGCTATGCCAAGTACCGTTGAATTAGCCCACTCACGTTTTCCAAGCGAGCGGCTAATTACAAACCAGTCGGTAATCCAGTGGGTTTACCGCGAACACTGGTGACAACGCGACCCCAACCCGCTTCACTACCTTGATCCCAGAAGATCCGTTGCATCACATCGTAAGCATAGGAGTCGTAGCTACCGCCAACACCGACATCATAGGAATCGCTGGCTCCGTGGCGCGTACCGTAGGGATCGTGGACGAGCCATTGTTTCCGTACTGGATCATGGCCGACGATGACGCAGATGTGTCCGGAGCCTTTATAGGCGAATCCCACAACAACGGGAATGCCAGATCTCAAGGACAGCATCAAATCTTTGCCAGACAGGGTATAGCTGAAATAGGATTCGATCCCCAGTTCTTTTAAGGCTTTGGTTTGGGCACCATGGTCGATCGTGTCGCCATACTTACGAACAATCCGCATATAAACGGATTCCGGTTCGGGGAAGCCTTGGGCTTTGGCCTTTTGGGATAACTCACCCTTGAGCAAGTATTCCGCCAACATGGTGTTGCTGGTGGTATTACACTGCCGCCAACCGGGGCCAAAGATGGACGGATCGTTATTCAATTGGGAACAGTAGGGGACAGGCAGTTTGATGACTTGTTTGGCTTCTTCCCCTTCCACTTTAATGTGGGGATCGTAAGCGTAGACTTGTTGCAGGGGAGTCTTGCCATCCATCGCCATAATTGGAGAGGCTAATTGCAGGGCAAGGTGTTGGTTGCGATCGGGAGCAAAATCCGTAACATAAAATTCTTTCCCCTTGGGTACAAAGATCTTCTCCGAGTCGGCTAAATCGGAGGAACCCAGCACCCGTTTTTTGAGGAAAGTATCGGCTTCGGTAATCGCCTTTGGCATAATCCAATCTACTCGTTTGAATAGTTTTGCACGTTACTAATGTCACTAATGCCGCAACTGGTCATATTTAACCCCTCACATGGCCATCTACAAAACGATGAATGGTTGAACGGTGGGCGGGTATAGCCTCGTTCGTTCCCTGGTGGGGGGTGAATGCTTCAATGATGTTGCACTGACCCATTTTAAGAAACTATTGACCGTTCGTTTCCTCCGGATGGGGAAGATTTTACTTGAATAGAGATAACTCGGTAAATTTACGCCTATCTTTCTGCAAGCCGTCGGGTGATTGATCGATCTGAAGCACGGCGCAAACCAATCATCTGGTCTGAACTAGGGTTTCATGCTTGCAACGGTAATCAGCCACTACGCTGGGTTGGGAAACTGCGATCGCCCCCACGGTATGAGCAGCACCATGAACAGCACCAGGCAAATCGGTAACTGCAATTTTTGTTCATCCGTTTGCCCGTAATTCTGCCGAAAATATCAGTGTTTGCTAACAATAGTTGCTCATAATTTGCTCACAATTTGCTCACAATTTTCAGTTCAACGAACGTCAACACCCCCAGAGGCAGAACAAGTGGGCGCAGTTTGCAACACGTTTTCCCCACAGGGATGTGAACGGTTACCCACGAACCTGCATGATTGGTTAGCAATCCCTATGGCGCGACGGGCAGATCGGGGTAAGAGCACCAATCACTCCAACTGCCAGCGTAGAGTTTGCCATTGGCCAGTCCCGCCAACTCTAAGGACAGCAAGTTGACGCAAGCCGTGACCCCGGAACCGCAATAGACCAAGATTTCTTCCCGCTTGGCCAGCGATCGCCAACGGTCTTGCTGGAGGGCGACGGGTTGGGCGAAGCCTTCGGCGGTGGTGACTTCTTGCCACGGCAAATTAACGGCTCCGGGAATGTGTCCGGCAACCGGATCGATGGGTTCCCGTTCACCCCGGTAGCGATCGCCCTCCCGCGAGTCCACTAGGGCGACGCTGGGCAGATCCTTGCGTTGTTTTACGGTGTCGATGTCCACGACGAGGGGCGATCGCACTTGTGGCGTAAACTGTCCCGGCTGGGGTATGGGGATATCGGTGGAGATGGGATAACCCGCCGCTTGCCATGCGGCAAAGCCACCATCAAGGACGGCGACGCGATCGTGTCCCAAGTAGCGCAACAACCACCAGAGGCGCGACGCAAAGGCAAATCGGGAGTCGTCGTAGGCTACCACCCAAGTGTCCTGCCCCTGTACCCCGATCGCCGCCAATTTACTCGCCAACGCCTGCACATCTGGGAGGGGATGCCGTCCCCCGTGCGCCGCCACCGGACTCGACAAATCCTGGTTCAGATCCAGATAGACGGCTCCGGGGATGTGGCCTGCGGTATACTGCTGCCGACCCAATTCCGGTTGCATTAGGGAAAATCGACAGTCAACCACAACGACAGCGGTGGGAGCTGTGGGTACAGATGCGGCGATCGCATCGTGTAACCATTGGACAGTCACAACTGGAGAATTGGGGGCAGTAAAAGAATTGGGGGCAGTAAAAGGGACAGACATTCAGATCAGTTCAATGTGCAAGTAAATGGGCAAATGCAAATAAATATGCAAGTAAATACGCCAATCCGCGCAATGTGCCAAGCGATCGTTTGCCAAGCAGGAAGTGGGATGAACCTACAATACCCGTGATGCCATGGTGCGAGGGAATGGGCAAATCCATCCGAATCTCCAGTGTAGGCTGTGGTGGCTAGAGGCTGTGGAAGCCGTCCCAAGCGGTAGGGGCAGGTTTAGCCGATAAGTCATCGGTTAAAGCCGTTGCGTTAACCACAAAACCTGCCCCTACGCCTCGCGGAACTCAACCAAAAGGGTATAGC
>CAZJZR010000627.1:0-3023 GCA_964550475.1 uncultured bacterium | reverse complement strand
GTTCTTGTAGATGCGGTTTTAACCGCCCCTCCCCCAAACGTGAAATACGCCCATCTCTACATGATGCAGCTTCCCTGATAATCACCCATCACCCATCACCCCGGACTACTACCAAGAATAAGTAGGCTAATTAACGTACCACTATTCCACAGGCTATGTAGCACCATCGGAGCCAACAGGTTTCGCGATCGCGTATAGACGAACCCTAACACCATCCCCAAAACGGTCAGCGGCAAAATTTCTGACACGCTGAGGTGAACGACGGCAAACACCACACCACTTAGGGCGATCGCGCCACCCATCGGCAAATAGCGGCTGAGTGAAGCCAGCAGAAAGCCCCGAAAGAAAAATTCCTCAAACAGGGGAGCTGCGATCGCTGCCGTCGCAAAGAAAATCCCCAAAGCGACGGGATCTTTTTCCTCTAAGGCGATCGGCAAGATCGGGTTACTGCCTCCCTGTCCCTGCCAAATTTTTTGATTAATAAACGACACTAAAATGACCAACGGCAGAGCGACACAATAGCCGCCAATGCCCCACCATAGCCACTTACCCCGCAACGAGATCGGTAATGTTCCCTCCGGTAGGGGTAGATAGGTTTCCACCGACCAATAGATCGCCAAGATCACACCCAGGGCAACTAAGATGTAATAGATCAGCACCGAAAAGGCTTGGGTGCGTTGGTTGCCGTCGGCGTTGAGTTGAAACAGTTGAAAGGTGACTGGAACTAAAATTTGCCCGACTAAAAACTGCCCAACAAATAAGAAACAGCCGACTCCTACCTGCCAAATCATTTCCCAATCCCAGGGAATGGGGAAGGGGCGACTGCCGTTTTGAGCCAGAATGGCGCGATCGCCGATTGCCAACCGCTGGAGTAACAGAAAAATTAACAAGCCAATGCCCAACAGTGAACCGAGGATGGGCAAAACACTGACCGCCAGTAATTGTTGCAGCGATCGCTGCGCCACCCGTTGTTCCTCTAACTGCAAACTCAACGCCATATCCTGCCGCTGTTGTAGCTCGTACAAGCGGGTCAGGGTTTTATAGCGAAACCACCCATCTAAATGCTCGCTAATCCACTGCTCCGCTTCTGGCATCAGGCGAGGCGGCTGACTCCAGAGGCCAATTAACAGACTGGCGGTGGTGCTGTCGATTGCGTCGATGCCCGCGATCGCCTCCGTAGCCTCTTCAGTGGGGGTTGGTTGTTGTACCCGTGCCAGCAACCCGTTCCAACTGGCAATCGCTGCCTGCATTTGGCTTTGCTGAGCGTGCAAAATGCCAATTTTCAGATCCAATTGGTTGGCCAGATCCCGCAATTCCCGAATGGATTTGTCAGTAGTGGGACGTTTGATCTTGCGGGAGGTTGGCTTTGTCTCTGGCGTAGCCGCCGCAGAGGAAGGCTCTCCGGCTGTTTTCAACAACGTCTCCAAATTGGCCTGCACCGACTGGCGGGTGTCCAGATAGCTCTTGAGCACAGTTTCAACCGGATTTACCCCCACCAAGGTCTTTCGAGCCATGACCAAATTGGAGTCTATCGTTTCCCCACTCTGCCATTCCGACGCATGCAGGATCAGATTCGTTTGGTACAGTTCCAGTTGATTCTGGACTTGGGGCTGGTTCCAGCTATGAATTAAGGATGAACCAATCAGGGCGATCGCAAAAATAGTCAATATGCTCAAAACCAATCGCCGTAATGTCATAACTTAGTATCCGTGCTGTATGTCCGTTATCCGGTGTGGAGTGGGATCGGGGTAACTGTAACTTTCAGTAGTCAGTCTTACCTGTAGTCAGTCTTACCTGTCAATAATCGCATGATTCGCCACTCTAGCAGGTTCAATTACCGCGATCGCTGCTGGGCATGCTGGTAAACTTCATAACCTGCTAAGAGGCTGATCGCGATCGCCAACGGCAAGACATAGTAAATTACCCGGTAGGCAATCAATCCCCCCAACAGGGTGACTGAACGGATTGGGTGGGACAGCAGCAGTAGGATCACCGTTTCAAATACCCGCAAACCGCCAGGGACATTGCTGACCACGCCCGCAAACTGCGCCAACAGGTAAATACTGAAAAAACTGCCATAGGCGAGGGTCGGTTGATGCGAGAACTGGCTGGATAACAGCGCGTAAGGGGTTGTTGCAGCCAACAGCCAATAACATCGCCAGCGTTTGCTGCAAAGCCGGTAACCAATCAAACTCGATCGCATAGTGGCGATCGAGCCAGTAAAAACCAGCCGTGCCATAGGCCAAGCTAAACAGCAATGCCCCGATCAGCACCCGCACCCCCTGAGCCATGGAGGGGCGATCGGACTGAGCGGTAAATTCTCGCCGCAGCACGATTAACAACCCCAGTAACACCGCTGACAGCAGGCTTTCTTCGTAGTCCAACCCCTTGACCAGATGGCTGACCACCGACACCGTTAATAACCCAACGGTCAACCACCACGCCACCCGCTTACGCCGCAGCAAATTGGCTGCCAGGGTCAGCAGAAAAAAGCCCGTTAAGGTCGCAAACCCCCACCCGCCCGAAGACAGTCCTCCCAGTGCCCAAAATTTCGGATTGGGTAAGGTGCGATATTGCGATTTAACTTCCTGTACCAGTTCGGCACCAATCAAACTGCTGACGTTGCCGTTGGGGCCATCAAAGTAGTTGGGATCAAACAGGGGACTGGATCCGCGCTTGTCGTTGCCATCGGGGGTGATGACGATGGAGTAGGGAAGTTTGCCCGCTTTGTAGAGGTTGTTGAGGATGGTAGCGATCGCGTACTTATCCACATACGCCCGCTCATTGTCATGCCCCCCATGCAACAACATGATTACCGGGTAACGAGTCTGGGGATTGTGTTGGTAACCGGGCGGTAAGATCACCCCATAGTTCCGCTGCTGCCCCATTGCCCGACTCTGAAAAGATTGGACTTGAAAATTTAAGCCTTCCTGCTGCATCAATGCTGTGAATTCCACAGCGGGCGGATCAAACTGAGGTGCTCCCGCAATAAAAACATACCAGTAACCCGCTCCCAACAGGAG
>CAZJZR010000626.1:0-3028 GCA_964550475.1 uncultured bacterium | reverse complement strand
CAGCCTTGTGTATCCCAGACATTATGTATCCTAGACTTGTGTGTCATGATTGCAAGTGAACCGTAACCGTTCACTCTCCATCAGGGGAGAAGTGGACACAGCTCGCGACACGTTTCCTCTGGGCGAATGTGAACAGTTACAGTGAACCTGTGATTGATCCTAACTGGTGACGTTGCGTACAACCGTTAATTACAAGAAATTGCTTGCGGGAAATTGCTTGCAAAACTAATTCATTGTGGGAAGTCTTGCTAAGAGGTAATCACTATGGCCAATACCAGTAACTTCCGGGAAGCATTGCGAGATGCGCGGGATCTCTCCGTTTTGGGTCCCAATGTCATCGCCAATGCCTTACCCTTTGTCGGTGGTGGGCTGATTTTGACGGCGATCGGCTCCTACGGTGGCCTCGGCGTACTGAAAACAAATCCAGGGTTATTTTTCCCCACCTTCATCGCGGCAATGGTGGTGGAACTGATCCTGTTTTTCATTGCCCGTGGTGTAGCTGAACGTGGCAATAATGGACTGGCGTTACCGTTGCTCACCGTTTACAGCCTGTTGTCGGGGTATACCCTGAGTGGGCTGATTTATGTGGCTCTCCGCACACCCAATGTGGGAATGCAGGGCATTGGCATTGCGGCACTCAGTTGTGGGATTACGTTTATCTTTGCCCGTCAGATTGGCTCTAAGCTGTCCGATCGCGACGGCATGGCTCTCACCCAAACCATTAGCCTGGGACTGATTGCCCTGGTGGTGGTGTTGCTGGCTCAGATGGTGTTTTCCTTCTTTGGCGTGTACGCCCCCAACTGGCTAGATATTTCGATTTCTGGGATTGGTGTGTTGTTGTTTGTTGGGGCATCGGTGGTGGATTTTTACATCCTGCCCCGCACCTATCGCAACGACCAATATTTACCCGCTGCCCTGTCGATGTATTTGACCTACATCAATTTGTTCATCTTTATCCTGCGGTTGTTGATTGCCCTCAACCGCGATTAAGCAACCCGTTATCACCAGAAAGGGACAAAGCCAGGACGGATGAATCGTTCTTGATTCTCAATGATTTTGTGTTTGAACCGATAACTTTGTACGGGCGAAGCATTCCGGCCATGATTTTTCGGTTATTCCCTAACTTAACTACCGGAATGCTTCGCCCCTACGGTGGACAACACAAATTTAATTAGAACCAGAATTCTTCCTGTTTTTGAGCCTTTCTGTCTTTGTGCTGTGAGTGTAGTGCAACCGTTCCTTGAGCGTAGCCGAAAGGAGCGGTTGCACTACACTCAAGGAACGATTGCGCTACGCTAACGGTGCAGTTCGGCTATGCCGCACGCTGAGCGAAGCCGCAGCCACCGTATTCTTAATGACCTTCTAGTTAATGACCTTCTAGGCGCGATCGGTACTCAGCGGCGGAGAGGGCATCAGCTAGGTCATCGGGATTGCTGAGTTGCACTTTCACCAACCATCCTGCTCCGTAGGGGTCTTCGCCTAAGATTTCTGGGGATGCGATCGCCTCCTCATTACGCTCCAACACCGTACCAGACACCGGAGCATACATTTCTTCCACCGCTTTCACCGATTCCACCGTGCCGAAGGTTTGGCCTTTTTCGACGCTGCTGCCCACCTCTGGCAGTTCCAAAAACACAATATCTCCCAGTTGGTCAATGGCAAAGGCACTGATGCCAATGGTGGCGGTGTCACCCTCTAGGCGAATGTATTCGTGGGAGTCTAAATACTTTAGGTCGTCAGGATAATCCAAGGCCATTGGTTCGGTTACCTCATGCAACTCTGTGCAATAACAAGCGCAATAACAGATGCAATAACAAGCCGGGTAATCACACGTCTGGGACAATTCGCCAACCTGCATTGCAACCCTTCTGCAACCCTCATTTTAGAGGCTGTTGGAAACGATGCCTAGCCTGAATCACGCCAATTCAAATCTGAAGTGCACCAGCCCAAGATGTCGTCTGTAAAGGGACTCATTGGGGTAACCTGACGTTTAACCACAAACTCTCTTGCTGAGCTTGTCGTTAATCAACTTTCCATATCGGCTCTGACTCCATCTGATCATCGGTGCCCTAGGAGATGTATTCTATTGGGAAGCATGACGCAACCGCAGCAACTACGGAGTTAACAGGGGGATTAATTGCCGCAGTGGCAGAACTGGAATGTTTACCCTATGGCATTGGGCAAGGCGAGGAAGGAGTCTGCCTACTGATTCGGATGGGGCCACACCGGATCCTGCTGGATTGTGGTTTACATGACCTGACCCCACTGATTCAACAGTCATCGGAGGCGGAACCGCCCGTTGACTTAGTGATCTGTAGCCATGCCCATCCCGATCATGCGCGGGGTCTGCTGGCATTTCATCAAAGCTTTCCCACGGTGCCCATCTACGCCAGTGAGGTGACGACGCAACTGTTACCGCTCTACTGGCCAGATTTAGCAACCGAATTGACTGGGGTGCCGTTTTTCTGTCAGGCGTTGCCGTGGCGATCGCCCCTAGAATTTTTCGACGGCTTAACGGCAGAATTGTGGCCATCGGGGCATCTGTTGGGAGCCGCTGCCATCCTACTCAGCTATACCCCTAGCCCTGGCCGCGAAGCCAAAGCCTACACCGTCTTTTATACCGGGGACTTCTTCCTCTCCAATACACGCCTCGTGCAAGGCTTGCCGCTAGAAGAATTGCGCGGCCTCAAGCCCGATGTGTTGATTGTGGAAGGCAGCTATGGTACGGCGCGAAACATCCACCGTCGCCAACAGGAAAACCAACTGGCGGAGCGGATTAATCGGGCGATCGCCGAACAACAATCGGTGCTCTTACCCACACCTGCCCTGGGTCTAGGCCAGGAATTGTTGATGCTGCTGCGGAGCCATCATCTGTTCACCGGACGAGATTTGGACATTTGGGTCGATGGCATGGTGGCGGAAGGCTGCGACACCTACCTGTCCCTCTTGCCCTACCTGCCCGCCTCTGTGCAAAACTTTGCCCGTCACCAACCGCTGTTTTGGGACGATCGCGTGCGTCCGCGTGTGC
>CAZJZR010000625.1:0-3043 GCA_964550475.1 uncultured bacterium | reverse complement strand
TTTCACCAAACTCCTTGCCCCAAAGTGATAAACAGCCCGATGCCCAATGCGGATGACCCAAGGCTGAGCATCAGGGTATCGCTTGAATAATTGGTTGGTTACAAGCACGACAAGATCGGCAACTTCAAAGGCACCAGTTTCAATGTCGATCGCCACAATTTTGCCCTGATTTCCGGCTTCGACTAGTGTGCCGTTACCAGGGTGCCAATTCAAATCTGAAGTACACCACCCTGTCTCAAGCTGCTGACGGCATCTCCGCGCATTTTACAGAAAGAGATATCCCCTATCCTAGCCCCAGGAATCGGTCACGGCTTGATCTGCGGTTTCTGATGCCACAAGCAGTTTTGAGCAAGTGGTGGACTTCACCGTTGAATTGGCCTATTAAAGATAAAGATTTCATCTTCGACAGTGGCAACTACAACATTGCGCCCAGCAATAGCTACATCTGAAAGAATATTATTTGTTTCAGCTTTACCATTGGCGCGATTGTATACGGTTATTTGAGCACCATCAGGAAAAATGACAACAAATAAAGTAGCACGCTCAATATCTAACGTCTTAAAGACGACACGACAGGTAGTAGAGACTTTCAGACTACCACTTTTGTCAAAATATTTACATGGTGACTGATAGTTAACTGTATCGCCAGCATCAGCACCTTGAATTCTGAGTCCGATAAAAATAGCTGAAATAAGACCAATAGCAAATAAATTCCGCAACATTTATACTGTTCTCCTTACTTCTTCTCAAATGAAATTGTCTCTCCGCTAGGTAACCGTTCACATCCCCCCATAAGAAAAGTGTTGCGGGCTACGCCCGCTTGTTCCTCCCCCGTCAGGAGAGTGAACAGTTACAGGACACCAGAGGCTACTTCTCATTAAATGCCCACACGCCATTCCAAGAGTCTGGGATGCCCTGTTCTTGGAGAATTCTCACCCGATCCAGGTACAGTTGTGCAGTTTTGTCCGATGGATTGGTGGTTAAGACCGATTCAAAGGCGTGGCTGGCCTCGGTCAACGCGCCTCGGCGGTAATGATCTAAGCCCTGTTCAAAGGTTTCTTGGGTTTGCAGTTTCAGTCGCCGCACGGCTTCCGGCTCGGCATTGAGGATTTCGTAAACCCCGATTGGCTCGTTGCGTCCCTTGACGATCGCCCGATCCAAAAATCGCATCTGGTAATCTTCGGGATGGCTCAACAGTTCTAACGTGGGCTGGGAGATCAACAGAGCCACGCCGTAGAACTTGGTTAAACCCTCTAGGCGAGCCGTTAAATTGACCGTATCGGACAGGGCATCGCCCTCCATGCGGTTCTCTTCCCCCACCATGCCCAGCATCACCTGCCCCACATGGATACCCATCCCGACCTTGATCCGCATCTCCCCGTGTTGTCGGCGTTCTTCGTTGTAACTGTCCAACGCTTGCAGCATGGCTAAACTGGCGGCCAGTGCGTCATCGGCTCCCTCTGGAAACACCGCCATCATGCCATCGCCCAAAAATTTGACGATCAGGCCATGGTGGTTGCGGATTTCCGGGCTGACGCGCTGGAGGTAGGCATTGACAAAGGCAAAACTTTCCTTGGGGGTCATGCTTTCGGACAGGGTGGTGAAGGAGCGGATGTCAGAAAACATCACAGCCATGACTTTGCTCACATGGTCGCCCAACTGCACGTCGGTAATGCTTTTTTTGCGGAGAAACCGCAGGTAATCGTTAGGGACAAACCGACTGTAGGCGGTCAGCAGTTCTTCCAGCTTTTGGTTGGCCTCCAGCATTTCGGTTTCACGGGCTTTGACCGTCTTCACCATTTGGGTAAACACCCGCGCCAGTTGCCCCAACTCGTCATTGCGCTTGGCGACTTCATCCAGTTTGTCCGGTTGAAAGGCATCCCGTTCCACATCGCAGGCGGCGTTGGTCACTTTGCCCACCTGCTCGATGTAGGCGGATTGCCGCAAAATTTCGGCTTTGAACAGCGATTCGGCTTCCTGGCGTTTGAGTAAATTGATATAGGCTTTGGAATGGTAGCGAATCCGGGCGATTAACTCGCGGGCATCGGGCAGCTTGACCAGATAATCGTTCGCGCCGAGTTCAAAGGCTCTGGCTTTAATCACCGGGTCTTCCTTACTGGACAGGACAATTAAGGGGATGTGGACGGTTGGTGCGTCTTGCGATCGCAAAAACTCCACCAGTAACAATCCGTCGATCTGGGGCATGACCAGATCTTGCAAAATCACCGTGGGCTGGCAGTTTTCAGCGGCTTTGAGGGCGAGGGTGGGGTCACTGCAATAGTGAAAGGCGATCCCCGCTTCCGGTGCCAACATGCGACGAATCGCTTCTGCAATGATTGATTGGTCATCAATCAGTAATACGGTGATTTGCTCGTCCATGATCGGTTCCAGGAATCAAAATCAGAAATGAAATCTAACGCGATGTGCGACTTAAACAAAACCCTCATCCCCCAACCCCTTCTCCCAAGTAGGGAGAAGGGGCGCAAGATTACTTCAAAGTCCCTCTCCCTTTTTGGGAGAGGGATTTAGGGTGAGGGGGGTCGGCAAAGTTGCACATCGCGTAACTCTATAACGGGGCTATGCGTGGTGGTGATTGGTGATAGGTAAGGGCTTGTAAAGAAACAACTTTAAAGAACTAACTCAGTTTCTTTGTGTATTCTTGGTGCCTTAGTGCCTTGGTGGTGAAAAACAGATTAACCATGAAGACACGAAGACAGGTTGCTGTTATACACAGCAAATCCTGGGATTAACCCAGGGGTTTGGGTTTGCCGACTTGTAGTAAGGCGGTGGCGATCGCCTCTGGGGAGAGGATGTCCACGGCGGCCTTCAACTCAACGGCGGCTTTGGGCATTCCGTAGACCACGCAGCTTTGCTGGTTTTGGGCGATGGTGTACCAGCCGCGTTCTCGCAGGGCTAACAAGCCTTCGGCACCGTCTCGCCCCATACCCGTGAGTAAGACGGCGGTGCCCCGACGAGTCCAGTGATCGGACAGGCTTCTAAAAAACACATTGACCGAGGGACGGTAGGGGTATTGGACGGGATC
>CAZJZR010000624.1:0-3056 GCA_964550475.1 uncultured bacterium | reverse complement strand
CGCGTAGGCGGGTTTAGTTCTTGTAGATGCGGTTTTAACCGCCCCTCCCCCAAAGGTGAAATACGCCCGTGGGCATAGCTTGCATGATTTATGGCAATTGACCGAAGGCAATTGACCGAACATCTCCACTGCGGCTCTACTCAGGGCAAGCGGGGGGATTGTCCCTGTGGTTGGTGTGTAGAATCAGTAGATCGAAAAAGTTGTTGTGGGGGCGGCTTTGCCGCCCCCACAACAACCCTCAAACTAAACAGAGATGTCTATGTTTTCGACCTACTGAGAATGTTTCATATTTATTTCATATAGCTTCATATAGCGGTTGTCATATTTATCCGGGATATTTATGCGGCACATTTATGCGGCACAGATGACGAATCCAAACCGATATGAGTGAGAAGTTGAGTGGTGTTGGCTCTGCTCACGCCACCGGAAGCGGCTATATAGGTCTACATTTTGTTTTTACAGTTGTCTTGAATAGTTGTAGTGAACGTAACCGTTCACGCCTCGTCAGGGAAGAAACAAGCGGGCATAGCCCGCAACACTTTTCCCATGGGGGGATGTGAACGGTTACGTAGTGAACTGTTCTGAACATTGCTGTAATGGTGCAAAAATCGTTCTGATCACTTGTGTTCCCTTGAGTTGACGAATTCCATGGATGCTGGATTTGAGGCTTGTCCGCAGCAAATAGTCTGTCTAGAACATCAAGACATGTGTTTGTATGCTGAAATTGTCCAGATTGCCGAAACGAGGTTGACAAGTTGGTTACGTCCTGTCGTTTTACACGTTATCGAACCACAGCCTCTCGCTGCTGCTAACGATTACTTGGGTAGTTCCCCAACTGCTGCGGCAATAGAGGGCATCCCAACCGTGTATGATTTGCGTCAGGGCGCGGATCTGCTCTGGCCATTGGGATTATTCCGATTAGCCTTGGATACGGAAGTGATTCCGCTGTTGGCACAACTTCCGGCTGTTTCAGTTAAGACCGAAACCCAACCTGAGGCGCATCGGCAACTTTGTCGATTTATCCAACGAGTCTGGGAGGCTAATCCCACAGCTTTTCGGCATCACAGGATGGGCACGGGCTGAGGCATAGGGTGACGCATAGAGAAGCATGTATAGCTCTTGCGATGTAACCGTTCACATCCCCCTATAAGAAAAGTGTTGCGGGCTATGCCCACTTCTCCTCTGACGGGGAGTGAACGATTACCTTGTGATGGTGTGGATATGATCTACACCTCTCAACCCTTTACCCAGTGACGATCTTGGGCGTTGCTGAATCAGGATATGAATTAGACGTTGGATGAATTGGAACGAAGTTCCAATTCATCCTGCTATTCAGCATCACTGGATCTTGCACTAACTGACCGTGCCTCATGGAGATGAACAGTGCTATTGAACAGTGCTATATGGTGATGAACTGGTGATGAAGTATTGTGTGGCACCGGGGTGTTTTCGTCCAGAGAATCCAGATACTGCGGAGACCTGTGGCTGCTGTGGAGCTAAGTTGTTGCTGAAGCATCGTTATCAACCGATTCAACCCCTGGGACAGGGTGGCTTCAGTCGTACTTTCATTGCCATTGACCAAGATATGCCGTCTGCCCCTCGGTGTGTGGTAAAGCAGCTTTGTCCCACCACAACTGGCAGTCGTTCGTTTAACCAAGCGGAGCGGTTATTTCGTCAAGAATCGGTGCGTTTAGAAGAGTTGGGGAGCCATCCGCAAATCCCACGTTTGTTTGCTCATTTTGAACAAAATCGTCGCCTGTATTTGGTGCAGGAGTTTATTGATGGGCAAAGTTTGGATGATGAGTTGAAGGCAATGGGGCCGTTTGATGAGGCGAAGGTGCGATCGCTGCTACAGTCCATTGTGCCTGTGCTTCAGTTTATTCATAGTCACCACGTCATCCATCGGGATATTAAACCCGCTAACATTATGCGCCGTCACAGTGATGGACAGTTGGTGCTGATTGACTTTGGCATTGCCAAACAATTTACTGAGACGATGCAGGCACAGACTGGGACAGTGGTGGGGACGTTGGATTACATGGCTCCAGAGCAGCAACAGGGGAAAGCGTCACCCGCCAGCGATTTTTATAGTTTAGGGGTGACCTGTATTCGCTTACTCACGGGACTGTCTCCAGCGGATTTGTTTGACAGTGCGAATGATTGTTGGATTTGGAGCGATCGCCTCCCGCCTGGACAATCGGTGGGGTTTAAGCTGACCAAGCTGATCAATCGGTTATTGGAACGGGCGGTGAATCGGCGATTGCGTACAGCGGATGCGGTTTTGGCAGCACTGCAAGAGTCGAGACGCTTAACCGTGAATCCAGCAGCGATCGCGACTGCTAGCCCACCGACTGACGCGGTAACCGCGATCGGGCAAATGCAGGCATGGTTAACCAGTCCCGTTAGTCCGGCTAACCTAGCCCACTTGTCCCTTAATCCGGATGTGGACTTCAGCAGTCTACGGAAATATTTGGCCAAAGGTGACTGGGAAGCAGCGGATCAGGAAACGTGGACATTGCTGTGCAAAATGCTGAAAAAAACAAGCAGAAGTTATATTTTCAGCGGCGATTTGGCGCGACTACCGTGTTATGACTTGCGATTACTGGATCAATTGTGGGTTACCTATAGCCAGGGACGGTTTGGTTTCAGTGTGCAAAGTCAGCTTTATTTGAATGCAGAGCGGGACTATGGTAGCCTGTGTGCCCAAATTGGCTGGCCGAATACCCAAAAATTTACGCCCCAATATGGCCGCAATCTGCCCAAAGGTCATTTGCCCTCGCGGATTTGGTTGGGTGGTTCCCAATGGTGGCAGCACGCGGAGGCGATGGCGGAACGACTCCTGACGTGCAGTCGGATGCCGAGTTAAGGGAAGTTATTAGGGCATCTGCGCTGGGTATGAGTCTTCCATATAGAGGTTCATGCTTGGCAAACGCGGGTACAGGTTGACTCCAAAATGGGTTTAGAGTCAAGGTCGTGTCGCGTGAGTAAAACGATGCGTCCTCAATTTTGGAACCCGCCGATCGAGTTGACAGCCAGCGAACAAAAAGTAGTGAAGG
>CAZJZR010000623.1:0-3056 GCA_964550475.1 uncultured bacterium | reverse complement strand
AAATACGCCAGTTCTAGCTGGGGGCGATCGCCCAACCCCTGATAAATCCGTTGCTGCGGCAAGCCAATCCACTCAATCACCCACGCCCGATCCAAGAGCTGGTGGGCTTGCAACACCTGCCAAACTTGCTCGTAAACGGAACTGACTTTCATCAACACCACCACATCCGCCCACGCCAGTGTTGTAGCCAACTCCTCCACTTGGTACAGGGCAGGTAACACCGCCAGCCGTTGAGACTGACAGGTGAGCGGCATCCCCAACGCCCCTGCTGCCGCCAACGGCGAACAAACCCCCGGCACTCGTTGCACTCCGACCTCAGGATGCTGCTGTTGCAAGGTTTCGGCTAAGTATGTAAACGTGCTGTAAAAACTCACATCCCCTTCGGCAATAAAGGCGACATCTTGACCCGCCGCTAGGTACGGCCACACCTGTGCTGCTGCCGTTTGCCATGCCTGCTCCAAAACAGTCTGCTCCCGTACATAGGGAAACGTCAGCGGCAATTGAATTTGCTGGGGTTGCAGCCATTGCGCCGCGATCGCCTGCGCCATCCCCACTTTGCCGCCCACCCCAGCCGGAAACGCCACCACTGGAGCCGCTTGCAACAACCGCAACCCTTTTACCGTAATCAATTCCGGGTCGCCGGGGCCGATGCTAATGCCATAAAGCTGACCGTAACTTTGGCCGTAACCGTGACCGGAATATTGGCCAGCATCTCTGGCATCAGGCGTAGTCATGGGGGCTATCAATTACTTACCGTTAATGCTGAACGCGAGGTAACCATGCTTGTGCCGCTCTCGCAGGTGACAAATGGCACGATTACCACCATACGGTACAATCTCCAGCATTCACAACCAGTCTAGCCAGTCCAGACTGGATTCGTTCCCATCCCCATGCCTGTGAAACTGCGTCCCCTCACCCTGATTTTCCTCGGCTCCCTAGCCATCACCGCGATCGCCTGGTTATTGCGCGGCTTCCAACTGCTGACTGGACTCCCTGGCATGATTTTGCTTGTGTTACTGCTGTTTACCCTGCTGGCGGGAGTGGTGACGGCTTTACAAGAGTTACGTTAAGACCGCAGACGGCTGGGTCAACGTCGAGGCAGGACGGAGCAACCCCTTTCCTGGCAAGGATTATAACCACTTGCCCAACCGAATAGCTCTAGACGGCTTTGTTAACGAATGTAACGATTTTGCTGTCAAAACGGCTTGCTGTCTTGACAGCTATTGGAAAGAACCGATATCGTGTCATGCATACCCGGGTAAAACAACTAGAAAATTCTATGCAAGATAAGCAGAAGGTTACTTTTTATCTGTCCCCTGAGTTACATCGTCAGCTAAAGGTGCGATCGGCAATGGATTCAGAACCAATGTCTGATATTGCAGAACGAGCCATTTACTTTTATCTCGCTCATGCTGATGTTGTAGAAGCCACCGAATCCCATGGTGGTACTCATCGGGTTTACAACTGTCCTGAATGTGCTGAGGCACTGGTTATTCGCAACGGAGAAATGGTTCCCATTGGGAATCAACCCGCGATTCTAAGTGATGAGTTAACGGTTTCGGCACGGCAATATGTCATTGCTGACTCGGAACGGGACGAACAAGAGGTTTTGGTTCCTTGCTAAACATCTAAATATATAAACATTTAAATATATATAGATACGCACAGGATTTAATTCCTCAGTTTGACTCTCGACTTGAAGTTAATTCAGTAACCTGATCGCGCTGCACTATCATTCTGCAATTGTTCATTGTCCGGCCATTGACTTCCTCAAACTCAATGTTTTCAAGTTGAAATGTTCTCAAGTTGAAGATTGAACTTGAAACTCTGGAAGTCCAGACTGACCGCTTTAATCCACGCAGTTTCCCCACAGGTTGATTAGGTTATGCAAGAAGAGCTAAGTATCTTAATTCAGGCTCAGTATCCCCTGATCTACCTCGTGACTTCTGAGGAGGAGCGGGCTGAACAAGCGATTTCCGATATTGCTCAACTCAAACCCTTGCGCCGTTTGTTTCTGTGGACGGTCACCCATGGCGTAATTGAGTACGGTCAGCCCCGCCATGTCACCCAACACAATACCGTCTCTCCAGAAGCGGCGATTGAGTGGGTGGTGCGTCAGCGAGAACCCGGAATCTTTGTCTTCAAGGATTTGCATCCGTTCTATTCTGCCCCTGTGGTGCGTTGGTTACGCGATGCGATCGCCAGCTTCAAAGGCACGCAGAAAACCATCGTGCTGATGTCTCCGGTGCAAGAGGTGCCAATCGAACTGGAGAAAGAGGTTGTCGTCCTCGACTATCCTTTACCGGATCTGGCCGAACTCAACCAAGTCCTGTCCCGCCAATTGGATCAGGTTCGCACGCGGCGAATCACCACCGAAGCCCGTGAGAAGCTGCTGAAGGCTGCCCTCGGTCTCACCCGTGACGAAGCGGAAAAAGTTTATCGCAAAGCCCAAGTCACCGCCAATCGCCTGACTGAGACCGAAGTTGATATCGTTCTCTCCGAGAAGAAGCAACTGATCCGTCGCAATGGCATCTTGGAATATGTCGAAGAGGATGAAACCATCGATTCCGTTGGTGGTCTGGACGAGTTGAAACGCTGGTTGCATCAGCGTTCCAATGCCTTTACTGAACGGGCACGGGAATACGGCTTACCCCAACCCAAGGGGATGCTGATCCTGGGTGTCCCCGGTTGCGGGAAGTCGCTGATCGCCAAAACCACCTCTCGCCTGTGGGGACTGCCGCTACTGCGGTTAGACATGGGACGGGTGTATGACGGCTCCATGGTCGGACGGTCAGAGGCCAATCTCCGCAACGCCCTCAAAACCGCCGAATCCATTTCTCCCGTAATCCTGTTCATTGATGAAATGGACAAAGCCTTCGCAGGCAGTGCAGGCTCCGCCGACTCCGATGGTGGCACCTCCAGCCGGATTTTTGGTTCCTTCCTCACCTGGATGCAGGAAAAAACCTCTCCCGTGTTCGTGATGGCGACAGCTAACCGGGTGGAACGGTTGCCCGGTGAGTTTCTGCGGAAGGGACGGTTTGATGAAATTTTCTTTG
>CAZJZR010000622.1:0-3060 GCA_964550475.1 uncultured bacterium | reverse complement strand
GGAAAATTCGCTTGCAGTTGATGAAGCCCATCACCTGGATTCCCCTGATTTGGGGGGTGGTGTGTGGGGCAGCAGCCTCTGGCAAGTATACGTGGACGCTGGAGCATGTCTTAGTGGCAGCCGCGTGTATGCTGATGTCCGGGCCGATGCTGGCGGGTTATACCCAGACGATCAACGACTTCTACGATCGCGAAATCGACGCGATCAACGAACCCTATCGCCCCATTCCTTCCGGTGCGATTTCCATCCCTCAAGTCGTAACCCAAATCTTTGTCCTGTTGGGTGCCGGGATCGGTATCGCCTTCCTGTTGGATCAATGGGCAGGTCACACGTTCCCCACGATTACCGTGTTGGCTATCTTCGGGTCGTTCCTGTCCTACATCTATTCCGCCCCACCGTTAAAACTGAAGAAAAACGGTTGGTTGGGTAACTACGCCTTGGGGTCCAGTTACATTTCCCTCCCGTGGTGGGCGGGGCAAGCCTTGTTTGGCGAACTGAATGTGACGATTATTATCTTGGCCTTGGTCTACAGCTTGGCGGGCTTAGGTATCGCTGTGGTGAATGACTTTAAGAGTGTGGAGGGCGATCGCCAACTCGGCTTAAAGTCCCTACCTGTGATGTTTGGCATCACTACCGCTGCCTGGATTTGTGTCTGCATGATCGACATTTTCCAACTGGGCATGGCGGGTTACCTGATTGCCATCCACCAAAACCTTTATGCTGCGATCGTCATTCTGTTGGTGATCCCCCAAATCACCTTCCAGGATATGTACTTCCTGCGGGATCCGCTGAAGAATGATGTGAAATATCAGGCCAGTGCCCAGCCGTTTTTGGTGTTGGGGATGTTGGTGACCGCATTGGCGATCGGTCATAGTGCCGTTTAATTGGCATCAACTCAGCACCCCGGTTGCTCAAGCTAACCTCCTGTCGTCTGGATGGTGGCCGATGAGCAACCGGGTTGCTTTTTGCTACACCCTTATCTCGGTTCCAGCGATCGCCGCACCATGGCCTGAAACCAGCGATCGGGGAGCAACCAGCGCAACGCCAACAACAGGGGAGCGTTGCCGCCCACAGGGTAGCGCATCCGACTGCTGCGATCGGTGGCAGCTCGAAAAATCGTCTGCGCCACCACTTCTGGCGGTGAACCGGTGGCACCCGCCTGGTGCATCGCGGCTAACACCGGAGTCTGGTAAGTGTCATAGGCCGTTAGTCCGGGTTGTTGGCACACGGTTTGCGATCGCCCATAAAAATCCGTCTGGATCACCCCCGGTTCAATCAACTTCACCCGAATCCCAAACGGGCGCAACTCATAATGCAACGACTCCGAATTATTCACCACCACATCAATCCGACCAAAGGTGGCCTGTCCTTGGGCGATCGCGCTGGCGATCAAGGCTTCATCCAGCACATCTAACCGCAGGCTAATCACCCTGGGTAACAAACTTAATTCCGTTGCCTGCTCTGGACGACGCATGGTAGCCACCACATTCCAGCCCCGTGCCTGAAAGTAGCGCACCGTTGCGTTACCAATGCCGGAGGATGCCCCAGTAATCAACACAGTCGAGGCCATAGGTGTACCTGCTGGACGGATAAGGCTGTGAAATAGATGATCTATTAATTAAATCGTTACTTCTTCTTAAGATTTGAGTTTAAATACTTAACTTCAAATCTTTTAGTTGAAGTTTTACAGTCTGTGACAATTGCGCTGTCAGAATAGAACTAGTCACGGAAAATTGAGCATAAGGGTTGTGATGGGGGATTGGGGTAAGGGACTTGCGGAAAAATAACATCTCCGTGATTGGTGTAGGGACACGGCAATGCCATGTCCCTACAGATAGCGGCTTGGGTACATGATTAACCTGCCAGTCCCTAACCCAAAATCCTGCTGGGGTTGATGCCGAATCAGGCATGATTGCAACGAATGTTGATCAATGCAGAGAACAGTTGATGCAGATCTTAATCTTCTTAATATCTGTTTAAAAAACTGATTTTCTGCCCATTAACCTATGATGAAAACCTGGCTTTTCCGTGGGAAAACTGGTTTTTTCAGAAGGTATTGTTTCGGCTTTAGGAGATTGTTCGGGAAGATTTGTGCCGCTCCTTACGGCTCCGCTCCTTTCGACTACGCTCCTTTCGACTACGCTCAAGGAGCGGGACACCTGAGCAAAATCGAAGTTACCTGCACAAAAGCCAAGGTCGCCTGAGCGAAGTCGAAAGCTACCTGAGCGAAGTCGAAGGTCGCCTGAACAAAGAGGGTTGGGGCATCCAACCCCTACAAGTGCAGAATGGATCCGGTTTGTAGGGGCGCGGTTCCCGCGTCCTGGCTCTAGTATCTGGGCAGTGACCTTCCAGTAACCTTCAATGTTGCAAACATTGTCTGATGCGAGATGATGCCCCAAATACACTGGTTTGCGGCTGTGTCGGCCTAGCCCATCGACAACCGGACGGTGAAACCCCGGTGTTGCTGAATCGCAGGATGAATTGAACCGAAGTTTCAATTCATCCAACTCTTAGCTCATCCCTAAATTCAGCAACGCCGAAACCCCTAGCGGTAGGAACTGGGAGGATTGCGTATGGGAATTGCAACGGTGAACCCGGCCACGGGCGAAACCATTCGGACGTTTGAACCCTTGACGGCGGATCAAGTCGAGGCCAAGTTGGCGCAGGCGATCGCCACCTTTCGCCAGTATCAGATGGTACCGCTGGCGCAACGGGCGGCATGGCTGCACCGGGCAGCGGAGATTTTGCAGGCGGAAAAGCAACAGTTGGCGGCACTGATGACGCTGGAGATGGGCAAAACCCTGAAGTCAGCGATCGCCGAAGTCGAAAAGTGCGCCCTCGTCTGCCGTTACTATGCCGACAACGGCGCGGCTTTTTTAGCTGACCTCACCATCCCCACCGATGCCAGCCACAGTTTTGTCCGTTACCAACCATTGGGGCCAATTTTGGCGGTGATGCCGTGGAACTTTCCCTTTTGGCAGGTGTTTCGGTTCGCGGCTCCGGCGTTGATGGCGGGGAATGTGGGGGTGTTGAAACACGCTTCCAATGTGCCCCAATGTG
>CAZJZR010000621.1:0-3064 GCA_964550475.1 uncultured bacterium | reverse complement strand
GGGTTTAGTTCTTGTAGATGCGGTTTTAACCGCCCCTCCCCCAACCGTGAAATACTTGGGGGACAAATGTTGCGAGCTGTGCCCATATCTCCCCGTGATGGGAGTGGATCGTTACCCATCAGCCATTACCAAAAACCATGGGATCCCTTGATAGACTCTGCTACACTCTGGCTGATGGCAGCAGAAAATTATCTCGCGTCATCGCTCTCCTGATTGAGAATTGCCCATAATGAACAGGGTAATCAACGGTAATTGACCAGATTAGGGCATCGACCGAACTACATAAAGCGTTTCATCTGGGGCTGGCTGTGAAGTATTTTTTTCTGTCTGACGGTTGGACTGTAGGCCGGGTGTGGGAGTTTGGTGGGTTGTGGAACGAAGCGGCATGGCGGCGCAAGCCCGAACTCCGACAATTGGAACTGGGAATTTGGGAGAATGGGGAAAAGCTGTGGCTGTACCAAGTGGAAGAGGCGGTGCTGATGGTGGAAGTGACCCCCAAGCCTGACCTTCAAACCGGGGGCACCCAACAAACCATCGGCCAAGTGGTGCTGAAACGGTTGATTACAGCGGAACAGGCGATCGCCCGTTTGTGTTCCGCAGAACAGGCATTTCGGATTAGTGCGGATTAGTGTGTGGATTAGTCATGATGGGGTGTAGCGAGTGGAGGAGAGCAGATGGTGTCGATCTGAGTGGCTCAATCGGCGATCGCGCCCTGTGGCATGGATGCAGCGGATCATGCTCCTTGGCCTCAGTTTTGGGATTGCGCTGATTGCCTGGATCGGATTATTGGGACTGTTTCCCGCCACCGCTTGGGCGGCCACTGATCCCGTTGCCCTCACGCCGCCGCTGTTAACCCTAGAAACATTGCAGTCTCGCTTGCGGGTAGACTCTAGTAATGGCTCTGGCAATGGATCTGCCAATACCCCTCCAACCATCGACCTGCGCCGATTCACCATTGATCTGCGGCCAGAAAATAGCGGTTTTCGGGAACAGTTTTATCGCAGTTTGCAAGACCGACTCAGCCGTCCCGGTTCCGTTCCGGTGGGACTGGACTTGAGCCAGTCGGTGATTGAAGGGGAATTTGATCTCAACCAGTTGGGATTGCGGGTGCCGCTGTACGGCGAAGCCCTCTCGCCCATCTTCTCGCCAACGGAACAGGAACAACTGCGCCGCGATCGCCGCCGCCTATCCCAACTGCAACAACTGTCCCAAACCCTGTTACTGGGAGCCAGCAGCAACGGCACCTTACAAATCACCGTGCTGCGGGGCAACCTCAGCCTCAACCAAACTCGGTTTAATGGCGTGGTCAATGCCGCCAATACCTTTTTCCTGGGAGCCGTGGACGCAACGGCGGCGACCTTTAGCCAAGAGGCCGATTGGTCAGAGGGACGATTCAGCCAACCCGCCAGCTTCACCAATGCCAGCTTCAACCGCGAAGCCCGGTTTCGCAATAGTATCTTCTTTGCCAAAGCGCGGTTTAATCGGGTGCAGTGGCGCGGCAACACCACGTTCCAAGGCAGTGAATTCCGCGATTTTGCCAGCTTTAATCAAGCCAGTTTTCAACAGTTGGCTAACTTCATGCGGGTGCAGTGGCAAGCCAACGCCGACTTTGGCCAGTCCCGTTGGCAAAACCAGGCGGTGTTCAATCGCGATCGCTTCGACCAGTCCCTCTTCCTCACCCAGGCGACGTTTGAACAGTCGGTGAGCTTTCGGGAAGCCCAGTTCAACCGTCCTGTCAATTTGCGCGGAGCCAGCATTTTGGATCAGGCGAATTTCAGCGATGCCGCCTTTGCCTGCCGCGATGCCATCCACTCCTGCGATGCCTATTTGAACGTCGCCGAACTCAACTTTGATGCCGAAAAGGCCAAAATCATTGGCAATCCAGGGCAAATTGGCCGGGTGCTGTCGGTGCCGACGTTGCAAGGCAACGAAACCCTGTTACGCAATCTAGTTCGCAACTTTCGTAAACAGGAACAAATCACCGATGCCAATCAGGTGGAATACACGGTGCAACAGTTGCGGTTGCAGCAGTTCCGCCGCGAACTGTTGGGGACGAATTTGAATACGGCCAGACCGGAACAATTGCTGCGGTTGGGGTTGACCCCGGAGCAGGTGGGGACGATTCTGCGGCGACGGTTGGGAGAGGCGGGCAGCAATGGACAAACCGCTGCCAATGGTCAACGGTTCCGATCGCCAACGGAGTTACTTAGTTTGCCGGGATTTGACTTGGCGACCTATGTGAAGGTGCGCGATCGCGTGATCGCTGGAGAGGCTCTGTCGCCCGGAAGTTGGTTGGTGAAGGCGTTTCAGGTGCTTCAGTTGAGTTTGTTGCTGTGGCTGAGTCGCTACGGCACCAGTTTTGGGCTGGTGTTTGGGGTCGGCTTGGTGGCGATCGCCACCTTTGGCCTGTTCTTTTGGCTACTGGATCGGTTGCGACGATTGCGCCCCCAACCGATTGTGCCGGATTCGTTAGAGGTAACCTGGATGCTGGGTGGTTTTGCTGGGCTGATGCTGTGGGGAATTACGGCGATCGTCCGTGCCGCTGATTATCCCTGGCTAACGCTGGCGTGTCTGGCCACATTTTTGGTGCCGTTGCCCGCCTTGCTGCTGGGAATCATCTACTACCGAGGCCGCTACCACGACTTGATGGATCAAAGCTATTTTGTCGAAGATGGCAGTATGCGACAGTTGCGGCTGTTGATTGGCCGCTTACCCGTGATCCCCAAGTTTCCGCTGTTCCGCGATCGCTACACCCCGATTCCCTGCGATCGCCGCTGGAACTGGCTCAACTACTACGACTTCAGCCTCAACAACCTACTCAAATTCGGCTTTAACGATGTCCGCCTGCGAGATCAGCACTTGCCCGGTTTGATCACCACGCTGGCCTGGTATCAATGGACGCTGGGACTGTTTTACTTTGCCCTGTTGCTGTGGACGCTATCCCGCACCATTCCAGGCTTAAATCTGCTGATTTACTTCAAATGACGGATGGCGAATGATGGCGAATCCCTAAGTGTGAAACTCAGCTTAGCGTTTTAACTGTGCCCACACAAACCCAGCTCCC
>CAZJZR010000620.1:1568-3065 GCA_964550475.1 uncultured bacterium | reverse complement strand
GTTCAGTCAACTACTGGTGCTTCAGTGAGTTGCATCGGTTAGGCGATCGCGCAGATCTGCCGAGATCATCCCAGAGTAGATCAGAGGGCGTTGCAGAATAGAGGGATGAATTCTTAGAGGCAAAGTGGTCTACCGCTATCCACAGCCAGATTTTGTTTTTTTATCCGACAAAGGTTTCCAGTTCATCCAGTTCACCAACCTGGGGAGTTTGGTCTGGCGCATAGGCATCTGGAAGGTTTTCCCCGACCGCTTTGACCCAGCTAATCACCGTCGTATGGTGCACCCCTTTGACCCGTTCAATGCCCCGAAATCCCATGCCATTGACATACATTTTCAGGCATTCCTGCTTGAACTCATCGGGATAACCCAGATGAACTTGATAATCCTGAATAAACTGTCGTCGGCAGTCGGTACAAATGTGATTTTGTTTACCTCTTCGATGTCCATTCTTACGGATGTTAGTCGATCCACAATTCGGGCATTGCATCGGTTATTTTCCCAATCTCATCCCTTAATTATGCAACGCCTGAGTGATTTTGCTGCCTGCTTAATCCCAAGTCGCTCTCCTTCTTATCGCCCTTTCTCCTTGGCTTCCTGATAGACCCGTGTTTCATGATCACCGCTTGCCAATTACTGTAGCGGGGTAACCATTCACATCCCCCCAGGGAAAAAGTGTTGCAGGCTGTGCCCGCTTGTTCCTCCCCTGACGGGGAGTGAACGGTTACCTTACAGCAGTTCTCAATCAACTGAAGGCTGCTTAAACCTGATGTACAAAGGGCTTAAGCAGCTTGTTGGTTCCTTACCAAAGCGCAAAGGGCTGATTAATTGATGTTATGGCTGCTGGCTGTGGGGTGGACACCATCGCCAGCGGCTAGTAAAGAGTGGTGTAATCCAACTACACAGATGACAATCTACGGTTCAAACTCGCTAAAGTGGATTTAGCTTGTTTGCTCATTTAGGCATCTGTATGGATTCATCCACCTATGAACACCACCCTAGATAACACGACCCTCGATATTGTTACGGATCATCTGTGTGCAGCGAATCGCGTTCTGTTCATTACGGGGGCGGGGATGTCGGCTGAGTCGGGGTTACCCACCTATCGAGGAGTCGGTGGACTCTATGACGGTCACACCACGGAAGAGGGCATTTCCATTGAAGCGGCCTTAAGCGGTGTCATGCTCCATGCATCACCGGAATTAACCTGGAAATATCTCTGGCAAATTGGGGTGGCCTGCCATGGGGCAACGTTTAACCGAGGTCATGCCATTCTGGCGGCAATGGAACGGTGGAAACCCCAACTGTGGGTGATGACGCAAAATGTGGATGGGTTACACCATGCTGCTGGAACCCGTAATTTAGTGGAATTGCATGGGCGCGTGTCTACCTTGCATTGTACCCAGTGTTCCTATACAACTACGACTGAGGCTGTGTTTGAGGTAATGGGGCAGGGCGATCGCGGCCAGACTAACGCCCAGTTACCTCCCCCTCCCTTAC
>CAZJZR010000620.1:0-1558 GCA_964550475.1 uncultured bacterium | reverse complement strand
GTTGTCCAGACTGTGGTGGCTTGATTCGGCCTGATGTGGTGTTGTTTGGCGAATCGTTACCCTCGCAGGCGATCGCGGCGTTGCGAAACTTTGCCACCACTCCACCGGATTTAATCGTCGCGGTCGGCACATCAGGATCCTTTGCATACATCACCCAACCGATCCTGGCGGCTCAGCAAGCAGGCATTCCCACGGTCGAAATTAATCCCGTCACCAGTAACCTGTCGGATTTGGTGCAGTACCGGCTTGAGTCCACTGCGGTTGCGGCTCTAGAGGGACTGTGGGAACGGGTGCAACAGCGATCGCCCCAAGCCTTAGAAACGGCTCAAACCCATCAATTTGTCCATTAAGAATTTGAGTAACCGTTCACATCCCCCATGGGAAAAGTGGCGTTGCTGAATTTAGGGATGAGCTAAGAGTTGGATGAATTGAAACGAAGTTTCAATTCATCCTGCTATGCAGCAACACCGGAAAAGTTTTGCGGGCTACGCCTGCCTGTGCCTCACCTGACAGGGAGTGAACGGTTACACTGTGACCTAAACATAATCTCGACGCGCCATTAAACAGTCGTATTCCATAATATTGCCGTGCGGCGATCGCAATACTGGGAAAAAATCAATTAGTTGAAACCCCAAAGATTCATAAAACGCTAATAGGTCTAAATAATGGGGCATATTCTCATAAATGGCTTGGATTGACAGTTCAGATTGCAATCCTAGAATTTTCTGGATACAGCCCTCAGCCCCTTTCAATACCTCTAAATCGTATCCTTGGGTGTCAATTTTAAGAAAGATACGTGGAGTTTCGACGATTTTAATTACGTCATCAAGAATGTCATCTAGGCGTTTGATTTCAACTTCACACGTGCGTTCAACTGGGCAATCGAGTGGTGACAAAAACGAACTTAATACAGAAAGCTGAGAAATATTCAGAGTTGATGTCTTCGTTTCACTGCCAAGAGCTAGATTGTATCCGTGCCAATATGGATCCTGTTTAAAGTTAGTAGTTAAATTCTCAAATTCTGCTGGATTAGGTTCAAAGCTAAAAATATATCCTTTATATCCCAATCGCCTTAAATTGCGAGCATATCCACCATTATTTGCACCTACATCTAAGACGCAGTTAATTTGTAAACGCTTTAGCCAATCTTTGAGGCGAACGCGATCAAAAAAGCTGGTACTCCATTCCTCAAAACGAGGTGGAAACTTTATTTCATTGGCCACTAAGTAATAGCCGAGATTGATGAGCATGGTTTTCCAGCCTTGCATGGTTCGATTGTTCCGCAATAGTTACGCAATAGTTCCGCAATAGTTAGAGATGGCTTGAAAAGTGGTCTAGAAGGGTAACCGTTTACTCCCCGTCAGGGGAGGAACAAGCAGGCGTAGCCCGTAACACTTTTCCCATGGGGGGATGTGAACGGTTACCTAGAAGGTTGATTTTGCCTGTGGGAGACGCACAAAGAATCAACTTTTGCAGCGTCACTATTCTCATTGACCCAGATGAAACGGGCGTATCCAACAGTTGGGGGATACATCCGGGCGAATAGAATAAGCCCTTT
>CAZJZR010000619.1:0-3070 GCA_964550475.1 uncultured bacterium | reverse complement strand
CGCAGCCATGCCCGTATAGCCACAACTTGAGTCGCTAGGGCTACATCAAATAGGACTTTTAAAACACCCTCTAAACACAACTTGGAGAACACGGTAATAAAAACTACGGGATCTGATGATGAAGATTCCGTAAATTCCGATTTTTCATGATCTGGATCACTGAAAGCGACCTTGCAATATCACAGCCCCCTCGATGTCAGATCACAATTTTTCTAGGAAAGTCCAGACATCATTAGAAAAGTCCAGATAGAAAAGTCCAGACACCATTAGATTAGCGTCTCTAGATTAATCTCTCAGTTGACAGTATCAGTTGACAGTATTTGATAAAAATCATCAGGGATAAGTCGCTTGGGTAACCGTTCACTCCCCCAAGGGGGAATGCGAAGGGTTACGTTGGCAGACGTGAAAAGAGGCAATCGTGTTATTGACAAGTTGAATACACCCAATCAGCGGCTTTAAGAAAACAATTTGAGTTTAGGAGTAAAAGATAATGGTTGCCGTTAACTATTACAGCCACTACAACCACGAACGCACCACTACGGATGCCACAACTGATCATTCTGTTGTTTCCGCTGATGCGGCTGATCAATGGTTAGAAGCTCTGACGGAGGCGGAAGTGGATGAATTGGCTGATTTACTCGCCAGTTTAGATTCGATGCTTGATCTACACCCCAGACAGAAAGCATCCTAGTGGAGCGTCACAGCAACATTCCGGTAGGCACTTGGACTTAACGAGTCACCAACTGTTTGATTTGTTGCAATTTTTTGGCGGTGTAAGGAGCATATCGCCAATCCAAATCTAACCAGAAACCACGTTTGAGGATGCTCTTGTAATGGGAGAAGCACTCGAACGTGGCTTTGCCGTGATAAGTGCCCATACCGCTTTCCCCCACGCCGCCGAAGGGTAAGGTGTTGACTGCGATGTGCATCACTGTGTCGTTAATGCACACGCCGCCGGATGAGGTAGCTGAGATCACCCAATCCTGTTTTTGCCGATCGCTGGAGAAAAAGTAAAGTGCCAGTGGTTTCGGACGAGCATTAATTTGGGCGATCGCAGCTTTGAGGTCGTCGTAGACCAAAATCGGCAAAATCGGCCCAAAAATCTCTTCCTGCATCACTGGATCATCCCAACTCACCCCATCAATCAATGTGGGGGCAAAATAGCGGGTGTCGGGGTCAAATTCGCCGCCCAACAGAATTTCGCCGCGATCGAGAAATTGGGTCAGACGAGTTAGGTGGCCACGGTGGATGATCCGCCCATAATCCGGATTGGTGGCGGGATTGTCGCCATAAAACTGGCGGATGTATTGCTGAATTAACCCAACCAATTCGGTTTTGATCTGGCGATGCACTAACAGATAGTCGGGAGCGATGCAGGTTTGGCCAGCATTAATTAACTTACCCCAGGCAATTCGTTTGGCCGTGTGCTCTAAATGGCTATCTGGCTCAACGATGCAGGGACTCTTACCGCCCAATTCCAGCGTCACAGGGGTGAGGTGTGGTGCTGCCGCTGCCATAACCAGCCGCCCGACCGCAGGGCTACCCGTGAAAAAGATATGGTCGAATTTTTCCTGCAATACGGTTTGGCTGACGATGGCATCCCCTTCCACCACGGCGATGTAATCGGGTTCAAATGTATTGCGAATTAGTTTGGCGAGGACTGCCGAGGTGTGGGGAGCGTGTTCAGATGGCTTAAGGATGGCGCAGTTCCCGGCGGCGATCGCCCCCACTAAGGGCGACATAATCAGTTGAAATGGGTAATTCCAGGGGCCAATAATTAACACCACCCCTAACGGTTCTGGTTGAATCCAAGCGGTAGACGGAAATTGGTCGATGGAACTTTTGACGCGCCGGGGTTTGACCCATTGCTTCAGTTGCTTAATGGCGACATTAATTTCGGCAATTGTGGCAATTTCAAAATATGCTTCAAAGGCAGGGCGACCCAAATCGGCTTTGGCAGCGTTCAGAATCTCATCCTGATAGGTGATGATCGCCTGTTTTAACCGTTGCAATTGGTCGATCCGAAAGTCTAAGGGTTTGGTGCGATCGCTCTGAAAAAACATCCGTTGACGTTGCACCAGTTGGGCAGGCTGAAGTAAGTCGGGGGCGATCGGATCAGCCGAGAGTGGTTGCGGCATAGGTAAAAGAACTATCAGCACTAATGAGCAAGGATTTAGCCCTGATCATATCGCCTCTAGCTCGTTACAGTTGTTAATCTAGCCGTCTTCATATTTATTTTGAACCGGACTGGTCAGCTCTTAGCGACTCACCCGATTTAACAACCACAGCGAGGTTAGGACCCCTGCAAATAAGGCTGTAATTGTGTTGGTATTGGCTAACACCACAAACATATCCAACGCCTGGATGAACTTACCGGGATCAGTCGCCAAAACCCCTTGGGTTTGCGCTGCCTTTGCCACTAACCCGCCAACGATCGCCTGTGCCCCAATCAATGACAGCAACATGCCAATTAAAGGAATCATCACCCCTTGACGGAGTAATTTCAGCGTTTCGGCTTTGCTGGGGCGCAGTTTCGGGTCAGTGGTGCGGAGTTGGCGGGCAATCCGGGGATAACGGAATGTCCAAAAAATACTTAATCCCAGTGCCACAATGCTGCACACGGTGAAAAACAAGCCAAATCCACTGCCGGGGTTATTTAATTGCCGTGCTGCTGGGCCGGCAAAGAGTAAGGTAATTGCGGCAATTACGCCTAACACCAACTGCACCCAAAACCCAATCCACCCAGCCTGCCGAAACGCCAGCGCAATGTCTACCACTTTGGCAGGCAATCCAGCGGGGTCTACTTTTTCGATCTGGTCAGACATGAACTTGGTTTCCTCAATGTGGCTGCTGTAAGGGGCTGTTGTAAGGCTGCTGCTTGAACTGTAACCGTTCACTCCCCGTCAGGGGAGGAATAAGCGGGCGTAGCCCGCAACACTTTTCTTATGGGGAGATGTGAACGGTTACGCTTGAACTTGAATGGGGACTAGCGGTTGGCGGCTGTTAGGCCAAGGTCGCGAAGGAATTGCCACATCCACAGCTTTGGCTGACTTTGGGGTTATGGAAACGG
>CAZJZR010000618.1:1606-3079 GCA_964550475.1 uncultured bacterium | reverse complement strand
GACTACGCGCCAACGGTTAGCCCCTGTTCTAGCCGATCGCGATCGCAGTTGCGTTGGTTGAGCAATAACCAGGATTGCAGTAGGTCTGGCCCTTGCAGATCGCCTGTGAGGGCAGCTCGCAGGGTTTTCATCACTACCCCTTTCTTCACCCCTTGGGCTTTGGTCACCTGTTGGATGATGGCCTGAGCCGCATCCAAGGTCAGGGGTTCACTGGGTAACTGGGCGACGATCGCTTGCAATACCCCGATCGCATCCGGTTGTTTTAGGTGGGCGATCGCCGCCTCACTCAGTTGCAGATCCGCCGCTAGGAACAGTTTCGCCATTTCCACCGCATCGGTGAGCTTGACCAAACTGGGGCCTAACAACGCCGCCAACTGTTCCAACCAGGGACGTAGAGCCACGGCATCGAACTCGTAGCCCGCCTGTTGCCAGATCGGGATCAGCGCGTCGGTCAATGCTGGGATCGGCAACTCATGCAAATACTGACTGTTGAGCCAGTTCAGCTTGTCCCAGTCAAACTTAGCTCCGGCCTTATTCACCCGGTCAAAGCTAAAGTATTGCGCCGCTTCCTCTAGGGTGAACCGTTCCGTCATCGGTTCTGGCGGCGACCAGCCCAGCAACGACATATAGTTGGCGATCGCTACCGACGTATAACCCATGTTGCGGAAATCGGAAATCGACGTGACCCCATCCCGCTTCGACAACTTCGCCCCCGCTTGATTCAAAATCAGGGGCGTATGGCCAAACTGCGGCACCGTCGCCCCCAACGCCTCGTACAGCAAAATTTGCTTCGGCGTGTTGCCAATGTGGTCTTCGCCTCGGATGACATGGGAAATCTGCATGTCAATGTCATCCACCACCACCACAAAGTTGTACAGCGGTTGACCAATCTGATCGGCAGCAGCGGCACGGGCAATCACCATATCGCCGCCCAAGTCGCGCCCCTTCCAGGCCACCTGCCCCCGCACCATATCCTGCCAAACAATTTCTCGCTGATCGTCAATGATGAAGCGAATCACCGCCTGCCGTCCTTCGGCTTCGTAGGCGGCGCGTTGCTCTGGGGTTAAGTTGCGGTGGCGATTGTCATAGCGGGGAGCTTCATTCCGCGCCTTTTGCGCCTCCCGCATCGCCTCTAATTCTTCCGGCGTGTCGTAGGCACGGTAGGCCAAGCCTTGATCCAGCAAGACCTGAATCTGCTGGCGATACAAGTCCATGCGCTGGGATTGAAAAAATGGCCCCTCATCCCAATTAATCCCCAGCCACGTCAAGCCATCCAAAATGTTTTGGGTATATTCGGGGCGCGATCGCTCCAGATCGGTATCCTCCACCCGCAACAGAAACGTACCGCCATGGTGACGCGCAAATAACCAATTAAACACCGCCGTCCGCGCTGTACCAATATGCAAATTTCCAGTGGGACTAGGGGCAAGCCGAACACGAACAGTCATAGGGAGTGGATGGTGGATAGTGGAT
>CAZJZR010000618.1:0-1506 GCA_964550475.1 uncultured bacterium | reverse complement strand
ATCCACCATTCACCATCCACTCATCACTCCCCACTTATCACTTACCACTGATCACTCCCCACTCTCCCTCACAAAAACGTTCCACAGAGGGGTAAAATGGGGTGCTGATTACAACTGCCTTAGAGAAAGATTCATGATTTCCAGCAATGACTTTCGCCCCGGCACCACGATTGAATTAGACGGTTATGTCTGGCGGGTTGTGGAGTTTCTCCATGTGAAACCGGGAAAAGGGTCTGCATTTGTGCGGACAAAATTGAAGAACGCCCAGACTGGCAACGTGGTGGAACGAACTTTCCGGGCTGGGGAAATGGTGCCCCAGGCAACGCTGGAAAAGCGTACCATGCAACACACCTATAAGGACGGCGATCGCTTCGTGTTCATGGACATGGAGACCTACGAAGAGACCGGACTGACCCCCGCCCAAATTGGTGAACGGGTGAAGTATTTGAAAGATGGCATGGAAGTGAATGTCATCAGTTGGGGTGAGCAGGTGATTGAAGTGGAACTGCCCAACTCCGTTGTCTTAGAAGTGACCCAAACCGATCCCGGCGTGAAGGGAGATACGGCCACCGGAGGCACCAAACCCGCCATTGTGGAAACGGGTGCCCAAGTGATGGTGCCACTGTTCATCAGCATTGGTGAAAAGATCAAAATTGACACGCGCAACGATACCTACTTGGGACGGGAATAAGGGGCGATATTTATTGTGGAATTACACATCAATGACCTCCGCGAACTTTTAACGGCGATTAACCAAACCGACATTACTGAGCTAACCCTCAAAAGTGCTGATTTTGAGTTAACAGTCCGCCGTTCTGCGGTGACGGGCGATCGCATCATTACCACCATTCCGGCTGGCCTCAGTCCTGAACTGGTTCCGGCGGCGGTGATCCCAACGGCCATGCAAACGGTTGCGCCCGTGTTGGAAGCTCCCCCTGCCCCCAGTGCCCCCGCCCCATCGCCTATGGAACGCCGTTGGTTGGAAATTGTCTCGCCGATGGTGGGCACTTTCTACCGTGCCCCCGCTCCCGATGAACCGCCGTTTGTCGATGTGGGCGATCGCGTCCGGGCTGGCCAGACCGTCTGCATCATCGAAGCCATGAAGCTGATGAACGAGTTAGAAGCGGAAGTGGCAGGCGAAATTGTGGAAATTCTGGTGCAGAATGGCGAACCCGTGGAATATGGGCAAGTGTTGATGCGCGTGAATCCATCTTAGGTTGCAGTAATGGTAATAGGTAATAGGTAATGGTTTATCCCCGATTACCAATCACCCATTACCCATTACCTGTTAAGGAAAACACGCTTGGAATCCCCACGGTGGTTTGGGATTGGGCGATTGGCCTAACTCGTAAGCCTCGTAACAGTCAAATAATTTGCTGCTCTGATTGACTAAGCCATAGACCGCCTCCCCTTCCGGATAGCCTTTGAACGTTACCAGGGCGACGGTGGGGCAATGGCGGATGATCGTTTGGCTGAGAGCCTCCAATAGCTTCGGCATGGCGAAAA
>CAZJZR010000617.1:0-3087 GCA_964550475.1 uncultured bacterium | reverse complement strand
CACAACAACCCTCAAACTAAGTACAGATGTCTATGTTTTCGATCTACTGAATCTGAATAGTTACTAGTTGAGTAGGGAACCATTAGCCTGCATAAAAATCTGGACTCACCTCCGCCTGCATCATGTCAGTTAGAGATAAGTCCAGCATCCGGAAATACCGGAAATAAATTAATTAGCTAATTGGCTAAAAAGTTGAAGCGGGCGCATCTTGCCATTGGGGGAATGGTGATTAAAATCGCGGCTATCAGAACACTAGCGTAGCCCTAGGCTTTAGCCCATGCCACAGGATATTGCCTAAAAGGCTATATCCTGCCGACGCAGGTTTCTGAGCCACAGAATAATCTGCCTTCTATAGTCCGCGTAGGCGGAATTGGTTCATATAGACGCGGTTTCAACCGCCAGTCCTCAATCAAATTGAGAGGGATTCAACTCAGCCAAACTGATTCACTAATTCACTGAGGATTATGGAGTTAATAAAGCCGTAAACTGCACGGGCGGGTTTAGCCAATCAATGTTGCTTCTGCAATGGACTTGACGACAAAACCCGCCCCTACAAATCTCGAATTTAATTCACATTCCCAACTCAATTACTCGTCATCCCAGCTTTCTACGGCGAGCAATTCGCTAACGGGGTCTTGTAGCGTGAACTCAAAATCTTCCAATTCCCGCTTCCAATAGGCCCAATCGTCACCGTACAGCAGGGCAATTTTCCACAGACCATCGGACGGAGCGAGCAGTTTGCGATCCACCAGCGATCGCACTTGACGCTGCAATTTAACCATGGGGTGAGCAACCGCCTGGTTTTTACTGTCTATAGCCATAAATTGTGCAGATTTAAGTTATGCAGAATGAAATTACGCAGAAATGAATTGTGCAAAAACTGCAAGATGAGCAAAGCAATTGGGACAACTGCCAAATTTACACACTTGCCAGCAGCATGAAACTACCTATGAGCGGCAGAAAGTCCATGCAATTAAATTCCTTCTACCAAGAAGGACTGCACCGTTAAAAACTAAGGAATGCAACATGCAAAGCAAAGAAACCATTCATGCAAACGTAACCATTCATTCCTTGACCGGAAATAGGTTCAGCCGATTGATACTGCCCCACTCTCCGACGGTAGGCTCTCCTACACGCAGGAAATCATCGTTACATGCTAAGCCTCGACTCACATTAAGTTCAGCATGAGATTCAGCAGTTGGAATAATTCAACAAGCTAAATGAGTACCTAGAGTTCAATAAGTAGCCGCGATAGATCGAACTCTAAATGCACTGCTTCCTAATTTTTGTACTATACCACCTATCCCCTAAATCTGTAAACCGAATCTGTAAACCGCATTCATCAACCAACTGGATGAAGGGAGAGATCTGGGGCAATCCAGGTCAGTCTCCGGGGGGTTGTCGTCAATCTTGACGGGAGAGACGGCTGTACCGCCATGCGATAAAACTTAACACAGCCTAAAGTTAACAATTTCCAACAAGGGGGACAGCCCTTTGATAGACTGAAAAATTGGGATTGCAGAATATCCGGAACATATCCGGAGCCAGAACTAGGACAATTTAGGTGAAATGTTTAGATTTTTTGACTCAATTTCGCCTGTGTATTCGCCTATGTAATGGTTTGCAGATATTCCAACGTCAGCCGGAACAGCATTTGGGAGGATTGGTTCTGTGGAAAGTACCCTTGGTCTAGAAATTATTGAGGTGGTCGAGCAAGCTGCGATCGCCTCCGCTCGCCTGATGGGTAAAGGCGACAAAAACACAGCCGATCAGGTTGCTGTAGAGGCCATGCGGGAGCGGATGAATAAGATTCACATGCGGGGTCGCATCGTCATCGGTGAAGGTGAGCGCGACGAAGCTCCCATGTTGTATATCGGTGAAGAAGTGGGCATTTGCACCGATCCCAACGCGAAAGCCTATTGCAATCCAGACGAGTTATTAGAGATTGATATTGCGGTTGACCCCTGCGAAGGCACCAACTTGGTGGCCTATGGTCAACCGGGTTCGATGGCGGTACTGGCCATCTCTGAGAAGGGTGGTCTGTTTAACGCTCCCGACTTTTATATGAAAAAGCTGGCCGCTCCCCCCGCTGCTAAGGGGCATGTGGATATTAACAAATCCGCTACAGAAAACCTGAAGATTTTGTCCGAGTGTTTAAACCGGGCGATTGATGAGTTGGTGGTGGTGGTGATGAAACGCGATCGCCACAACGATTTGATCAAGGAAATCCGGGAAGCGGGCGCACGGGTGCAATTGATTAGCGATGGCGACGTGGGCGCGGCTCTCAACTGCGGTTTCTCTGGCACCAACATCCATGCCCTCATGGGGATCGGTGCAGCCCCTGAAGGCGTAATCAGCGCAGCCGCTATGCGAGCCATGGGTGGCCACTTCCAAGGTCAACTGGTTTATGATCCCGCCGTGGTGATGACCAAGGAATGGGCGGACAAGACCAAGGAAGATAACCTAGCGCGTCTGAGTGAAATGGGGATCACCGATCCCGATAAGGTGTACGACACCCATGAACTGGCCTCTGGCGAAACCGTCCTGTTCGCAGGTTGCGGCATTACCACAGGCAACCTGTTGAAGGGTGTGCGGTTCTTCCACGGTGGTGCCCGGACGGAAACCCTGGTAATTTCTACTCAGTCCAAGACCGCTCGGTTCGTCGATACCGTCCACATGTTTGACCAACCCAAGGTTGTGCAATTGAAGTAGTTTAGATGGGGTAATGGGTGATGGGTAATCGGTAATGGGGACTTAATTATTGCTGACATCGATGTTGCAATCGATGTCAGCAATACCCTGATTGTTAATCTAATTGCACACCGATTGCCAATCACCCATTACCGATTACCAATCCCCCGTTACCGATTACCCATTACCTAAATCCTTTTAGAAAACCTTTCTAAATTTTATGAATATTGCCGTTGTCGGTCTGAGCCATAAGACTGCTCCTGTGGAGGTTCGTGAGAAACTCAGCATCCCCGAAGCTCAGATTGAGCAGGCGATCGCGCACCTCCTCACCTATCCCCACATCGAAGAGGTGACCATTCTGAGTACCTGCAACCGCCTAGAAATCTACGCGGTGAT
>CAZJZR010000616.1:0-3090 GCA_964550475.1 uncultured bacterium | reverse complement strand
TCAGATGCCAGACAAATGCCCCGAGAACGTTGCCCCTATGCACTCAACTAACTAACACCCTTCTGAAAGGCGGATTTTGCTGTCCTTAGGGCACGCAAAATCCAGGACTCCAATCACGTTGGGAATAGGTGCTAAGCAAAATTAGGTAAGCGGTAGGTTGCCCAATCCGTTGAGGTTGAGAGGGTACTTTAAAACTTGATTAAAAGTTGATTTTTCATGGGCGGAGCGCAGGAAAAATCAACCTTCTAGCTACCTTTTGAAACAACCTCTGAGATCTGCGGATTGAGACCACGTAATCAAGCGTTGATCAACTTGAATAGTCTTGAATAGTGAGTTACATGAAGGATCGTTCAAGAACTAATGGGGATCGCTGATTTGCGATTGTGCCAATCAGAGGATGTTTGGGCAGACTGACTGACGATGTTGCTACTCCCTTGACCGGTTAGCCTCCGCCCCCGCAGGCAGCCGCGTGGTTCCCAATGAATGAGGTAAAAGAGTTGTCTACTGCCTTTGAACATTCTGATTATTAGAAGTACTGATGTCCTTTATAGCGTCCACCATATCGGAGAACTGGGCAAGTGTCCGATAATCGTCTCTGGGAATCATTTGATTGGTCTATAGAGCCGTCTGATTGGGGCAATGATACGACGGAAAATCACGATCGCTTATCAGATTTATTAATCCATGAACAACTGACCCAGTTTAGTGTCGAGTACAGTCCTGCGCCGATATTTTGGGTCGATCGACACGGCGGAGTTACCTATGCTAACGGGGCAACATGCAAACTATTGCAGTACAATCGCACCGATTTACTCAATCTGAACGTGCATGACTTGGATGTGTATTTATCAGAACATCCTTGGTCTGTTTGTTGGCGATTCTTAAAACGGTATAAAAAGTCTATATTCAAAACCTATTACCGCACTCGTACAGGTGATTATCTGGCGACTCAGTTGTATGCCCGTTACGTGCTGATTGGGCGACACGATTATGCCTGTGTGTTTGTGCAAAATATCTGTACTGAACAACCAGTTAGTGTTGAACAAAATCATTTGAACCAAGTTCTGCAAGAAACAGAAACCACATTAATCCGGACTGAAAAGTTATATCAAGAACTGACTGACACTATAGATGATGTGGTTTTTACTGCCGATTTCAATCTAATTTGTACGTTTTGGAATCGGGCTACTGAACAGTTGACTGGCATTCCGGCCAAACAAGCGGTGGGGCGATCGCTGTATGACCTATTCCCCAACTTATTAGACAGTGGGATTGTCCAACTGTATTGGAAGGTGATGCGGTTTCGCCACATGTCCAGTTGTGAGTGCGAATGGAAAACCGATAAACAAACGCTGCATTTAGAAATAAAAGCTTATCCCAGTCAATACGGCATCTTGGTGCTGATGAAAGACCGCACCGACTACTATGTGGCGGAGGAAGAATTGCGACGGCAGGTGTGGCGAGAACGGCTATTAGGGGCGATCGCTCAAAATATCCGCCAATCGCTCAACTTACCCGACATCCTCAAAACTACCGTGACAGAAGTCCGGCAACTGTTACAGGTTGATCGGGTCATTATCTATCAGTTTGAACCCAACAAAGCCGCAATGACTGGCACCGTGATTGAGGAATCCATTGCCGCCCAAATTCCATCCATGTTGGGCTGGATCATCCGAGATCCCTGGATCACCAACCTGCATTACCAACACCTGTATCGCCAAAATCGGGTATTGGCCGTCGAAGATATTTATGCCTTGCCCCTGAGTGCCGAACATCTCGTGTCCCTAGAATTTTTCCAAATTCGGGCAGTGATGATTGTGCCGTTGTTTCAATGTGAGCAATTATGGGGGGTGCTGATTGCTCACCACTGCGCGTCTGCCCGCCGTTGGTTGCCCTGGGAAGTGCGATTGCTGCAAAATTTAGCAACTCAATGTGGCATTGCCATTCAACAAGCCCAACTTTACCAACGCCTAGAACAGGCGAATCAAGAACTACAACGATTGGCCACCCTGGATGGCCTAACCCATATTGCCAATCGTCGCCATTTTGATGATTATCTTGCCCAAGAATGGCAACGGGGAATCCGTGATCAATCCCCCTTGGCTCTGATCATGGCGGATGTGGACTTCTTTAAGGCGTATAACGATCACTATGGCCACCAAGCCGGGGACGACTGTTTGCGTCGGGTTGCAGCCGTGTTGCAACACACAGTACATCGACCTGCGGATCTGGTCGCCCGCTATGGTGGGGAAGAATTTGCCCTAATTTTGCCCAATACCGATTTGGCAGGAGCGAGGAAAGTGGCGGAGCAAGTGTTGTTGGATGTGTCGAGCAAGCATATTCCCTATCCCGATTCCCCCATTTCTGATCAGCTCACACTCAGTTTGGGGGTGGTGAGCTTAGTGCCTACGACGGATTTGGTAACGGCAACTTTAATTGCCATTGCCGACGCTGCTCTTTACAAAGCAAAACAGGATGGCCGCGATCGCTACTGCCTCTACACTGAACTACTTGATCCATTCAATCTCAGTAACTTGGCCGATAACACAGCCGCAGACAATCAATCCTCAGCTTAGAAGCCGTTTGGGTGTAACCGTTCACATCCCCACGTGGGAAAAGGGTTGCGGGCTACGCCCGCTGGTTACTCCCCCTTGGGGGAGTGAACAGTTACGTTTGGGTGGTGCTGAATAACAGGATAAATTGGCACGAAGTTCCATTCATCCAACTGCTAATGCATATCCTGATTCAGCAACGCCGCCGTTTGAAAGGGGATCTAGAAGGAGAAGGTTGATTTTGAGTACGGTGAGGGCATCAATGACCGTTAAACCGTGGACGGATGCGTCTCCTCGCCAAAGTTCTCCGATCCAACCCAAAATCATGCAGATTTTGGCGTTGCTGAATTTAGGGATGAGTTAAGAGTTGGATGAATTGAAACGAAGTTTCAATTCATCCTGCTATTCAGCAACATCCAGATTTTTTTTGGCAATTCCCTTGTCAGGGTTCAAATTCTTAAAAACGTATGCTATGATATAAATCCTACTGAGGGCCTGTAGCTCAGTGGACTAGAGCACGTGGCTACGGACCACGGTG
>CAZJZR010000615.1:0-3093 GCA_964550475.1 uncultured bacterium | reverse complement strand
CAACCGCAAGTATTAGGCGAAGGCATTCATCCGATTTTGCCCTTGGTCAATACCGTGAAAAAACTTAGCGTGCGGGTTCAAAGTCAAGAAATTTCAGCGGAAGCTTCATCGAAAGATCTACAAGATGTCTACACGGATGTTGCGCTGAATTGGCATATTGTGCCGGAAGAAACCCCCGTCATTTTTCAACAAATTGGAGATCAAGCGGCGATCGTGCAGCATGTGATCAACCCAGCCGTGGAGGAAGTGTTGAAGGCGGTGATGGCGCGGTATACGGCAGAGGAAATTATCACCAAGCGGGGTCAGGTGAAGGATGGGGTGGATCAAACCTTAATTGAACGATTACGGCCTTACCATATTGCTGTCGATGATATTTCGCTGGTGCATGTGCATTTTTCTAATCGGTTTAGTGATGCAGTTGAAGCCAAACAGGTGGCTGAACAGGATGCCAAACGGGCGGAATTTATTGCCCTAAAAGCGATGAAAGAGGCGGAAGCAAAAGTCAATTTGGCACGGGGGGAAGCAGAAGCCCAGCGATTATTACGAGAGAATTTAACGCCGGAGTTGTTGCAGCGACAGGCGATCGAAAAGTGGAATGGTAATTTGCCGTTGATTGTGGGTGGTGACACTACCAAAGTTTTGGATTTAACCCAATTAATGCAGACCCGACCGATGACAGCATCCAACTCTAAAAAATGAGGGATTTGCGGAGAAATAATATCCCGATTCCGGTAATGCGCGTGCGGACACGGCAATGCCGTGTCCCTACAAAAACGGTATCGGTACACGATTAACTTGCAAGTCTGTAAGTAAAATTCCAAAGTATTGAAACCGTAAGCATTCAGGTAGCCGAATCTAGGGCAGGGAAATCGCGCCCCTACACACCGAACAGCGGATGGAATTGTAGGGGTTAGGCAACCCAACCCTTTTAGATCGAGCAATAGGGTGTTGATCAACCTGAATCGTGACTAACGATGCAATGTGTCAGATGGTCTAGATGATTGGGAGTGGATTTGAGCTAGCTAGATGCAGTCGCCGTTATTGACCCAAATCAACTTTCAATAAAGATTTGATCACATTTTCCTTAACCATCAATAGATAGGATGTTTTGAGCAGCAACTCTTGCAAGTCTGCATGATCCATCGTGGCAAATTCTTTGGCCATAAGTTGGATCTGAAATTGTTGTTCCAGGGTCAATTCAAGATTCAGTTCTGGTGGCATAGTGTGTCTTTCCAAGGGTTTAGCCTTTAGAGCAATCCGGCAAGCAGAGGGACTGATTTTAGGGGTTAAATTGTTGAGCGGGCAAATTTTAGTGAGCAAACTATACCGTGCTGAATTCTGATCAGCCAAGATGGAGCGATACCAAGAATTGGTAAGCTGAATTACATCAGAACCGTAAGTGGCTATAGATCCGTCTAGGGGATGGTTAATCGCAAAGGTTTAAGCGGTGAGTGAGGTAACTATTTTGTCAGTTAGTTGATGCGATAAAATCCGTTCAAACGCGCCAATAATTTGGGTTTGAAATCGCTGTTTGTGCTTCAGTTTCAAAATGGGTTGGACAATCTCCAAGGGAAAAGGGGCATCGGGGCGATCGCCCCTCACCTGGATGGCTTTGAGCGTACCGAGTTGTAACTCCTTTTGCACCATCAACTCCGGCAAGGCCGCTACCCCCATGCCACGTTCCACCACCGCCTTGACCATTTCGCTACTGTGCAACACCAACACCACATCCAACTGACACAGGGCAATGCCCCACTGCTGAAGCGCTTGTTCCAGCATTTGCTGTGCCCCTGACCCGGATTCTCGCATCACCCATGGCGTAGTCGGCAGGTCGTCCACCCCTAACTGAGTCTGGCTAAACCAGGGGTGGGATTGACCAACCACAATTTTTAGGCGATCGCGCCCCACCACTTCCTGTTCTAGCAAGCCTTGGAGCGAGGCTTTCACGTCTCCAGTCACTAAGCCCAAATCAAATCGACCTAAGGCCGTCCCCTCACAAATTTCTTCGGCATTGCCCAAGGTGCAGTCCACGTTGATCTGACCGTATTGCTGCTTGAACTGGCTAATTTTATCGGGTAACCAATAGTTGCCAATGGTCAAGCTAGAACCGAGTTTTAACTCGCCCCGTTGCAAATTGTTGAACTCGCGTAAATTGCGTTCCGCTAAGGCAACGTGCTCCAGAATTTTGCTGGCTTCCACCTGCAATAACCGCCCTGCATCGGTGATTTCCACCCGTCGGCCAATCCGATGAAATAACTTGATCTGATACTCGGCCTCTAGGTTCTGAATGGCTGCACTAACAGCGGGTTGGGTAATGTAGAGCATTTCTGCTGCACGGGTAAAGTGCAAGTGCTCAGCGACTGCTAAAAAAATCCGTAATTGCTCTAGCGTCATCCGGGTGGGTCACTAACCTTGCAGGCCATGAAAAATGTACAGTAATCCGATGGATATACAGTATATTATGGTTAATACGGTAAATCTATCGGAAAACCGAACAATGTTGCCCAACCATAGCCATTCTTTCAACCCCAATCCATCTGGCTATACTCTGTTGGAGTTGCCTGCCAAAGTGGAATACGCGCTGATGGCCTTGATGGAACTGGCAACCCACCGCAATGCCCAAGAACCTCTGACCATAGGGGCGATCGCGGCTCGTCAACCCATTCCTGAACGATATTTGGAGCAAATTCTCAGTATTTTGCGTCGGAGTGGGATTTTGCAGAGCCACCGGGGCGCGAAGGGGGGCTATGTGTTGGTGCGAGAACCGTGGAAACTGACGATTCTAGAGGTAATTAATCTGTTGGATCGGGCGATCGCGGATACCAGTCCATCACTGCCAACGGTCACTGCAAGTGCCAATCTCCGATCATCAGTGGAGCGTCATTTGGTGTATGAAGTCTGGCAGCAAGCAGATGCCGCTTCACGAGTGGTGCTCAGTCAATACACCCTGCAAGATTTATGTGAACGCCGCGACGATCGCAAACGCGACGATTTTATGTATTACATCTAGCCTGATAGCGTCGGGACACGGTAAGGCAGATGTCAAGGATTAAGTCGGTGTGCCGATAATCCTGTAGGGGCGAAGCATTCCGG
>CAZJZR010000614.1:1343-3094 GCA_964550475.1 uncultured bacterium | reverse complement strand
TGGTAGAGAATATAAATGAAATAGGTGGGGGTGCGGTTGGTCAGCAGATAGCTCAGCAGCGACACCAACAGCACAATACACAGGTTCAATAACCGATTAAAGTCCTCTGGGGTCAACGCCCACCGCCACTGACTCCAGCGGGCAAATTCCAAGACCCCAGCGATGGGAATCGCAAACCACCAAAACCCCGTCTGCCAACCCCAAAACAGTACCGCCGCCGCCAACAGCAACGGTGGCATCCCCCGTCCAGTCCGTGCCACGCTCATAGCGACATCAACCCCGCTTCCATATCTCCCACCTGCAACACCCGGATCTGCGCCAGATCATCGCCCAACCAACCTCCGGTCAAGAGTTCCTGTTCCAGCCTTTCCTTGGCGGCCATATCCTGCATCGGCACGCCCGTCGTCGCCTCTGCTTGGGCTGTGCCCGCTGTCGTCATCCGTCCAGTTCGGTTGCCCAACTTGCCGCCCACCACAATCAACACCAACGTGGGGATCTGCATCGCCCGGAGTTTCTGGACGAGGGTTTGACGGGCTTCATCCCAGGTCAGCAGGACACAGATGCAACCGCTCAACACCGACAGTTGGTTCATCACCACCGGGATCAACGTCTCAAAGGATTTATCCTGGCAGGGGATGACAGAGGCGAGAATTTCCAGCATTTTGTTGGTGTGCCCCAAGCCACGCCCGACGGTAAAGCAATAGGCTTCGTTGCCCACAAATAGGAGGTCGAGTAAGGATTCCTGGGTTTGGACTTCGCAGGCGAAGGAGGCCGCGACCGACACCGCCTCTTCCAACACGTCGCTGTAGCGTTGTGGCTGAAAGGTGTCCAAAATCAGGGCGTGGCGGACAAAAAATTCATCCTGTTCTTCTTTGACGATGGGCTTGGCGACCTTTGCCCAGCTTTTCCAGTGGATTTTTCGCAGGGAGTCACCGGGACGGTAATCGCGCAGGGAGCGGAATTCTTCGGAATCACCGACGGAGGAGGCAAGGCTGATGCCACCGGACTGGTGGCGGCGGAGTCCCGGCAGTTGGATCGGCGGGATGGGGTAAAGTTTGGGCAAGACCAGCAGGGAGTGGGGGGCGGTGACGCTGACGCAGGCGTTGAACAGGCCAAACGGATCGGGACAGGCGATGGTGAGGCCGCGCAGGTGGATCACGCCGCGATGCAAGGGCAACAGTTGTGCTTCCACGTCTACGGTGCGGTTGTCTGGCAGGGGTGGCAAGTGGACGGATTTGGCGATCGCCCCTCGCTTGTGTTGGATCAGCGATCGCCACAACGAATAGCCAAAGGCATCCTGCAACCGACGGGCGCGGCGATTCGACCATTTGAGGGCTTCCAACGCCTCGCTAAAACTGGGACGGGGATCGGCAAATTCTTCAAATAATCGCAGTCCCGTTTGGGTTTTCCCACTGGTTTGCTGCACCGCAATCCGATACTGCAATGGCGTTCCCGCCACCCCAAACCGGGGTAGATGCCGCACCACCTTAAACCGTCGCCGCAACCGGATGCGGGTGAAATAGCTGAGGGCGATTGCCAGCACCAGCACCACCAGCAAAAACGCCACAATCTGATAGGTCAAACTATTGTTGGTATCGCCACCCGTCGCCGCCGTCAGCATCAAACACAGCAACACCATGAAGCCGCCAGTGGTAAACCGCCGACTCACCCATGCTTCAATCCCATACTCAAACCGAAATAAACGGTAGAAAAAGCGTTCCATGATTGCCTTGGCTCAAATCGTGGCTGAA
>CAZJZR010000614.1:0-1243 GCA_964550475.1 uncultured bacterium | reverse complement strand
TGGCTGAAATCCTGGCTCATACCGGAACCGGAATCTTCTGCAAAATCTCCTGCACCACGGTAGCTGCTCCCCGTCCGGCAAATCGCGCTTGCGATTCCATCACCAAGCGATGGGCAATCACAGGCACCGCCACTTCTTGAATGTGTTCTGGCGTAACAAATTCGTAACCATCAAATAACGCTAGGGCTTGGGCGACTTTCATCAAGGCCAGCGAAGCCCGTGGACTGGCTCCCAACTGCACCCCGTCCGCCGATCGCGTCGCGCTGACCACATCGACTAAATAGCGTTTCAACTCCTCACTAATCCGAATCGCCTTCACCTGTTGCTTCAGGCTGAGTAATTCGGCGATCGTCACACAGGGTTGCACGCTGTCGATGGGGTGGCTCTGCACCTGATCGGAGAGGATTTGCACCTCTTCTTCTGGGGAAATGTAGCCCAAACTAAATTGCAAGGCAAACCGATCCATCTGCGCCTCTGGCAACGGATAGGTGCCACGGGATTCCACCGGGTTTTGGGTGGCGATGACAAAAAACGGATCTTTGAGTTTGCGTAAGTTGCCATCGACGCTGACCTGCGCCTCTGCCATCGCTTCCAATAAGGCCGATTGGGTGCGCGGTGAAGCCCGGTTCACCTCATCCGCCAGCACAATGTTGGCAAAGATCGGCCCTTCGTGGAAATGGAAGGAGCGATCGCTCTGATCCAAAATCGACACGCCCAAAATATCCGATGGCAATAAATCGGGGGTGAACTGAATCCGCTTAAAGGTCACCGCCACAGACAAAGCCAACGCTTTCGCCAGCGTCGTTTTGCCCGTACCGGGATAGTCTTCCAGTAACACATGGCCACCGCTCGCAAACGCCGCCATCAATTTGCGGATTGCCACCGATTGGCCTTTAATCACCTGTTGAATGTTGTCGCAGATGCGTTGATAAATCTCCTGTCCCGATGCGATGGGATGCGGTGCGGACGAATTAACCTGACCTGATGATGGGGGATTCATGGACTCAACCGGGCGCGATCGCGCCGAGGTTGAGTCGTCTGGACTGCTGTATTCCAGATTGGCATAGTTCATACACGTAACGGTTGGGGGAAAAATCGCAAGGCAAATCAGCCAAATTTTGACAGGTGATGCCACCCCTGCGCTGTGATTTCTGTCGCAGACCCCGGCAAACACACCTTGCCCGTCACAGCTTCGCCACCCTTGAGCGGGCGCATCTCCCTACTAGGATAGCGATAGTCGATT
>CAZJZR010000613.1:0-3098 GCA_964550475.1 uncultured bacterium | reverse complement strand
TGCGTTTAGCACCCGATGTCGCTGAGGTGTTTCCTAGTGCTGATGCGGTTAATGAAGCATTGCGATTGTTGATCCAAGTGATGCGAGATCATCCGGAAATCACGGCAACTGCACAGGTGAACACGGCTAATCTGACGGATGGGTGAAACCTCATGACGAACAGTGGGCGATCGCAGACAGAATATCCTGAACACGCAGTTGCCAATTCCTAGAGGACATGCACCCGATCCTTTAGTACAGGTTCTCGCAGATGTTCTCGCAATGCGGTTTGCGTGCCCAAGTCAATAGAACACTGCAAAAGGTCTTCTAGGTAATGTTTGACTCGAAGTAATTGGAATAGCCCGTAGGGACGATCAAACTCGACTAAAAAATCAACGTCGCTGCTGGGACGTGCTTCATCACGGGCAACTGAACCGAACAGTTCCAGCGATTTTACGCCCAATCCGATCAATTCTTCCCGTTTAGCTCGTACACGAGCCAACACGTCATCCCGCTTCATTGTGGCTGTCAGCAAAACTTGCTTGTAGTGTAACATTGCGGCAATCGCCCGTTCCACTGGGGCGATCGCAGACTCCCCACAATCCAAAGCGGTGTCGGTGGTTCACGGGCGATCGCGCGCTCCAGTGGCAAAACTAGCTGTGCGGTTGATCGAGACGACGCAACCGAGGTATGGATGCGGAGAGAGTCAGGTGTTGAGGATGAAGGGAAGGGGCGATCTCGAGTTCTGCAACGTCGTCCAGTCCAGTTGATCTCTTGTATTTTTGTGTGGGCAGTGAGCAACCTTGTGAGATTGCAGGAAATCTCAAGTTTTTTGACTGGATTGCAGTTTAAAGCATCGAAGGTCATGTACTGGGAAGATGAGGACGAATATGAACAAGTGCAAACGCACTATATTCAGCTTGAGGAGCGCAGGCATCTTTCAGAATATCAATTGCCTTTTGTGCTTCTTGGTTCCCTGTCTGAGCAAACCGTAGCAATGCCATTAATTTTTTAATATATTCACTACGATGATTAATTAAGTCTTTGCGCCCTCTAACACCATTAAGATCAAATATCGTTTCGACTGTTTTTCCACGTTGGTCACGACCATAAATACTGGCTAACCCAGCAATATCATCCCAAACAAACTCAAGATGAACCATAGGGTCGGTTTTCCCATCGGTCGGATCAATTAATAAAGGATTTCCGTTGACATCAAGCGGAAATTTTGTCCCCTTATGATCTGGATTATTACAAACATTGCATGACAGCAGCAGATTAGTCCATTCAAACGTTAGATCGGGATATGAACTTTTAGGGAAAAAATGCTCGATCTCTCCATATGAAACAACTCTAATTTTACTTTCACAGTAAGCGCACTTACCATAAAACATTTCCACTAAGGCATCTTTAACTTGAGCGTGACGATACTTGTTTTGCACATGCTTAATTTGCTCTTTAGTTGCATTAGGATCGACAGAAAGTGATTTGAGGGTAGATAACCAACGAGCAGCATGTTTTTTAAAAACCGTAGGCTTAGCACTTCTGGTTACAGGAATCAAGACAATCGTTCCTCCAAGAAAGCATTAATCCGAGCTTCAAGACTATCCGGAGCAGGCTGTTCCCCAAACGGTTTAACCTCTTTCATAAAGAGCTGAAGTTGCTCATATTCTTGTCTCTCTTCATCGGCTAATTTCCCATTTGCCCGCTGTAGCTGATGGTAACGCTGAATTTTCTTCTCTGTGGGTGGCGCATAGGTTGATTGCAGACCAAAAGCCGAACTTGTGAGCGTTCGATTAACATCAGCCGCTAAATCGGGATAAGGAACTTTTTCAATTTGTGGCTGACCATTGACCATTTCTAGACGAAGAGTTAATGCATCTTCGCCTGCACCGGAGGCAACTAAAGGACTGTGAGTTGCTACGAAAAACTGAAGATTAGGAAACACTTGCTGTAACCATCCAGCAATTTCTCGCTGCCAGGAGGGATGTAAATGAATATCCAGCTCGTCAATCAAAACGACACCAGAAGCTTGGGTCGGATCTTCTAAATTGGGAAAGGATTGAAGTAAACGCCAAATTAAATCACCGGCCAGTGCAATGACACTACGAAATCCATCTGACAAACTAATGGTTGGGACTTTTTGACCGTCTACTAAAAATTCAATTAGTCCTTCTGTTGTTACGCCAGCGATTCTTACATTGCCCGGAAGTAGTTTGACGATTGCAGCTTCTCCTACTTTTCTCATCCTTTGTGCTTTTATATCATTACTATCTTTAGCGAGACGATAATCTAAATGAACCATCCACCGCTCAAATGAACTTAATGAAGTGTCTTCGTTAAACTGAGTAAAAAAATTACTAGAACGCTTTGGTGGTTCAAGGCTCGGTATAATCACTTGGCTCAAACGTGTCAGTCGTCGAAACGCACCATAACCAACTGTAAACCACCCCTGGCTACCCGATGCAAATGCATTGGCTCGGAGCCAACTTAAGATCTTTGTAGGTTCTTCAATCAAAGCAGGCTCTGTATAAATTTGCGGATCTTTAGCAGTACCTACTTCAACGGCTGTCGAGCCTGTGACAAAGTAGGAGTATGAAAATGTCTGTCGTTGTTTATCCTCACCAAAGTTTCCGGTATCTATATCTTCTTTATGAAGTACCGCAGTTAGCTTACCTGGAGATGTTTGATCGCGAACCCAACCCGTAGGTCGAGGCAGCAATTCTTTCGCAGCTTCGGGACCTGCAAGCAGTAGAGCTAATGCTTGCAGGATTGTACTTTTGCCAACTCCATTTTCCCCAAGTAAGGTGATCCAATAGTACGGTTTTGCTCTGTGGCGACGAGCGTTGGGATTACGAGTAAACGTAATTTCTTGATCTTGGAAGCATTTAATATTATGCAGAGTAATGCTTTCAACCCACATTAAAAATTCCTCTGAAGAACTCAGATCAATTCAATGGAAAAATCTGGCTAACACAATGGGGATAAGGTAACAGTTCCATCCCCATTATGTCAGGTTGGATTTTATTCTCCATTGATTTTAATCGCGATAGACCTCCTTCAACAAGCTGCCGTCGGGGGCGACGAGTTGGACGTGGAGGGGCATTTGTCCGGAGGCG
>CAZJZR010000612.1:0-3113 GCA_964550475.1 uncultured bacterium | reverse complement strand
GTCTGATGATGCGACTGTACTCTCCAACCCACTAAAAAAACCGGGGTGCTTCAGCCATAACCTCGATCCAGATCGCAGGCGAATGGCTCAAACCCCGGTTTTTGGTGATTAGCGATCAGTTCCGCTTACCAATCACTGATTACATCCATGAATTAATTCACTTTCAACAATTCCACGTCAAAAATCAGGGTGGCATTGGGGGGGATCACACCACCTGCTCCACGGCTACCGTAACCCAATTCCGATGGAATGATCAGTTTGCGGCGACCACCCTCCTTCATGGTGGCAACGCCTTCGTCCCAGCCCTTGATCACCTGACCTACACCAATCACGAACTCGAAGGGTTTGCCGCGATCGCGGGAACTGTCAAACTGACTGCCATCGGTGAGGGTGCCCGTATAGTGCACTCTTACCTTTTTGCCAATGGTGGGCGATTCACCCGTACCTTCGACTAAATCAACATACTGAAGCCCAGACTCAGTTGTAATGATGTTTTCTGCCATTGCGATTACTCTACTTTGATCACTGTTCAGATCCGTGTTCAGGGGTTCAGCTTCAGCTAGTAAGGTTTCGGTTTGCGGTTGAGCGACTTGAGGCTTGGTTGCAGAAGAAGCAACAGTTGCAGTGGTCACAGGGGTGGTTAATTCGCCCGCGATCGCCGTGGAGCGATCGGCAAACTGGGACACCACCAGCACCACCGCACAAATCACCATGACACTCAAACTAATCAAAATACCTTTCAAACGCCACCTTCCCTTCAATGTGCAATTACTTACTCGTAACCGTTCACTCCCCGTCAGGGGAGGAACAAGCGGGCGTAGCCCGCAACGCTTTTCCTCTGGGTGGATGTGAATGGTTACACTTACTCTAATTTGGTAATGGGTAAATGGTAATGGGTAATGGGTGATTGGTGTAGATATTGTGCAATTATCACAGTGTCGGTGTCATACCCGGAGTCCTGCTAGAAACCCCAGCCAAATTACCCTCACCTCTCAATTCCCCATTACCCATTACCTATCTAATCATCAACTATCGCCATAAGCGATTTTCCAAATCCCGGACTTGCCGTTCTAGGCGATCGAGTCGTCCCCGCAACTCATCCATTTCCGCTTGCCGGGGTACGCCCATGTCCTGCAACAAATTCCGCAACTGCCGCTGAAACTGGGCATCAAAATTGGCCTGTTCCGACTTCATCCGCTGCATCAAATCATCGACAAATCCTTTAGCCTGTTCGGAGTCGAGCCGCCCGCTTTGTACCCATTCATCACTGACTTGGCGCAGCTTCTCTGCCACCAGCGACGTGGTTCCGACCCCCAGCAGGAGCAATTGGCGGAGCAAATTATTACTATCCATACCTGTATGTCATTACTCCATGATTAACTTCCAGTCTAACCCCTGAATGAAGGTCGCCGTTACAGTGGGGATGTTCGTCGGATACCACCGTTGTGCTGGGGGACAAGCGTGAAAATCAAGTTCCCAAGCACACAGTCAAGCACACAGTAGGGGCGAACTGCCGTTCGTCCTTACTGCTTTGTGTCCAGGTACATGATTGACCTGCAAATCCCTCGTGGACTAGCGGTGCAGCGTCAAGCCATCAATCAACCATTTACGCCCAAGCCAACGCCCATAAAGGTGAGCACTAACCCAATCACCATCACGTAAACCACCGTTTGCCAAGGCGCGTAATGCCGCACCCCCAAATAGGCCATGCTATTGGTTTGGACATATTCTTCAATCGCAAGGCGGCTATTTTCGCCGATGTCAGCAGACAGGGTATAGGTGGTGAGGGGAATATCTTGATCGTTGACCAACAGCAGCAGCCGAGCATTGTAGCCCACTCGCCCAGTGCCGGGATCCACCAACGCCCCACCGATCCCCGCTAAGGTCAGGTTGCGGGTGGGAATACCAATCAGGCTGCGCTCCACCAATTGACAATCGGGGCGGCGGGTGGGATCAACATCCGCTGGTTTGCGGTTGCAATCCAATTTGGTGGTCACAGGGGTGAAAAAAATTGGCAAGCAGAAACTCAACACCCCAATCCCCAAAAGCACATACCCAAGTAGGCGAGAGGGGGAAAGGGGCGATCGCGACGGCTGTTGTACGGAGAATTGCCCAGTCAAGTCAACCTCCTAAAGGGGATAAGGGATAGTCGATGGGGACAATCACCCTAATACCGTAACCAGAACGTCACCGAGTGGCAACAATTAAAACTTGCTGAGGTCGATCCCAGCTTCCTTAGCAAAGGCAGACAGGCTCTTTTGCTCTAAGGTTTTGATCGCTTGGGTGGACAGACGTAATCTCACCCAACGATTGCCTTCCGGCCACCAAATCCGCTTCCATTGCAGATTCACCTGTTGCATTTTCTTGGTGCGTCGGTGGGAGTGGGACACGGCAAATGCGTTATTCGCCTTCTTACCCGTTAGTTGACACTTGCGACCCATGGACGTGCTCCGAACAACAACTTACAAAACGACTGCTGAAAAAAATCGAATCCAAACGCATCATTCAAACCGCTCAACTAAAGAGGGTTACGGGCTAAGCCCGCTAGTGCCTACCCTAGGGGGAGTGAACGATTACATCCAAACAATCACTATAACCCAAGCCTGCCCCCAATAGTGGGCGATCGCTGAAGAAGCTGAAGAACCTCAACGCTCCCAAAACGCACAACCAGCGATCGCCTTTTGCAGATTTCTGATTCTCAATGATTTTGTGTTTGAACCGATAACCTTGTACGGGCGAAGCATTCCGGCCATGATTTTTCGGTTATTACCTAACTTAACTACCGGAATGCTTCGCCCCTACGGTGGACAACACAAATTTAATTAGAACCAGGCAGATTTAACGTAACTGCCCAGGTCATGGAGAGAGGGAGCGTTGCTGATTCAAGGGATGGACAACGGATGAAAGCTCTGGAAATTCGTCCTATACAATTGCAGATACAATTGCAGAATCATCTTGCTATTCAGCAACGCCCATTCCCCACTCACCACTTCCTCCCCACCATCCACTATTCACCATCCACTATTCACCATCCACTTACTCTCCCAACTCCGCCAAGGCGGCACGGGCGATCGCCAAGCCCAATCTCGCTTGCTCCACCTCTGACAACTGAT
>CAZJZR010000611.1:0-3117 GCA_964550475.1 uncultured bacterium | reverse complement strand
ACGTTGATGCAACAGACCGATCACGAGTTGTTTCTGTTGGTGCGGCAACCCGACAAACTGCGGTTGGATGTGCGCGATCACCCCCATGTCCATCTGGTCAAAGGCGACATGAAGGACATCGGCCTGTTGGAGGATTTACTCGCCACCATGGATGTGGCCATCCTCACCGCCGCCGCCTGGGGTGGAGCGCAGGAAACCTTTGATATCAATGTCACCAAGACGGTGAAGTTGGTGAATAGCCTCAATCCCGATGTCTGCAAGCAGGTGATTTATTTCTCTACCGAGAGTATTCTGGGACGGGATAACCAACTGCTGAAACAGGCCGGACAAATTGGCACCGATTATGTGCGAACCAAGTACCTGTGTTTCCAGGATTTAATGCGATCGCCCTTGCGCGATCGCATCACCACCGTCTTCCCCACCCTCGTCTTGGGGGGTGATGGCCACAAGCCCTACTCCCACATTTCCGGCGGCCTACCCGATGTGGTCAAGTGGATTAACCTAGCCCGCTGGTTCCGGGTGGATGGTAGTTTCCACTTTGTCCACGCCCAAGACATCGCCACTGTCGTCGCCCATCTGGTCGATCATCCCCCCGCAGAACCCGGCATCCGCAAAATGGTGCTGGGCACGCCAGCCATGACCGCAGACGAATTTATCGAAGCCGTCTGCGCCTACCTGAACAAACGCATTTGGTTCCGGATTCCCCTATCCGCAGGCTTAGCCGATTTCCTCGTCACCGTCTTGCGAATCCAGATGGCTGCCTGGGATCGGTTCTGCATGAACTATCGCCATTTTGTCCACGACAATCCCGTCAGTCCGGCCAGTTTCGGCCTGCCTGTGTACTGCCAGACCGTTGCCGATGTGCTGCGCCAGCGTGGCATCCCTCGTCAGGAGTAAGCAGTTACAACCTCCCTACCCCGACCATAACGAAATTTGTGCAGGAAACTGTTTTCAGCGTTTCACCTTCAGCGTTCCACGTAGCCCGTATTGTCTGAGAAAAATACCAACCGCACGATCGACAAGCCAAAAATAATCAGAAACAGCACCAACCCGATCGCGCAGGCATAGCTAATATCTAAATCTTGGAACGCCCGTTCATAAACGTAATAGACAATTGTCTTGGAACTATTACGTGGCCCCCCTTGGGTCATGATATAGACTTCTTCAAATACCTTGGTGGCGGAAATCGCGGAAATGACCGCCACCAACACCATATACGGGCGCATCAACGGCACTGTGATGTCCCAATGCTTGCGGAACCGATCCGACCCATCGATCGCCGCCGCCTCATATAACTCACCGGGGATCGCCTGCAATCCCGCCAAATAAATCACCATGTAATACCCCAACCCCTTCCAAACCGTCACCGCCATTACACTGAACAACGCCAGTTGGGGACTGGTGAGCCAGGGAATGCCACTGGGAGGAAGGGCGATCGGTACCAGTTGCCCCAACCACGCCAACATCTGATTCAGTAAGCCATTTTCCGCATACAGCCACCGCCAGGCAATCCCCGCCACCACCATAGAAATGATCACAGGCGTGTAATAGGCGGCACGGAACCAGTGCATCCCCTTCAGCTTGCGGTTGACCAAAATCGCCAAGCCCAACGGAGCCGTCACCAACACCGGGACGACGCACACCAAATACAGCAACGTATTCCGCAACGTCTGCCAAAACACCCGGTCTTTCCACAGTCGTTGCAGATTGGCCAACCCCACCCATTCCGGAGCCGTAGTCAGGTCAACGTATTCGTAGCGGGTGAAACTGAGGTAAAAAGCTTGCAGCGCAGGCCAAAATACCGTCAACCCCAACATCACCAAAGCGGGCAGCAAAAATAAATAGGGGGTCAGTTGCTGCACCAACGGCGGACGGGAGGACACCCGACGGGGTTGGGGTTGTTTGGGGTAGGAGGAGGCACTACTGGGAGACATTAGCCGCTTTCAGCATGTGATAGGTAACCAACAATTGGGTCAGGGCGAGGGGATAACTTTGCAACGTTTCCCCGGTTGTGCCCACCAATTTACCAATGCCCTGATTGCCTTCCAAGCTGCAAAACTGGCCGAGGTAGGGGATTTCACTACACAGCACATGCTCCAACTCCCGCACCTGCTCACTGGTGGCTTGGCAGTCCACCTCCAGCACATCCACTGGCTTGCCCATATCCCGATCCAAGTCCAAGCGAATGGCGGAACCGAGGTGACTGCCTTGGTTATTCAGCAAATGGGTGAAGTCGGGGTGGGGAATGGTGGGGCGCAACACCAACCGCACATTCAGCAATACGTCTTTCTGGGTGGGTTCAGCGTCAGGCGGATAGAAGGTGACCACTACATCAGCCCATTGCCGCTGGGGACGGATAAATGCTTCCGAATCCGGTTCTCGCTTGCGGATTTGTTCTAACACTTCCGCCTCGGTGTAGCCCCGCTTCCGGGTATCCCGCTTAATTTTCCAGGCATGGCGCAAATCCTCTGGGGGAGCGAGATACACCTTCACGTCGTAGCTATCCCGTGCCGCGCGGGTGGAGTACCCCAGCAAGCCTTCCACAATCACAAATTTCTTCGGTTGAATGTATTCGGGTGCGTCAAAACTGCCAGTGGAGTGGTTGTAAATCGGTTTGAGGATGGATTGCCCCGTCCGGAGGAGGCTGAGGTGTTGTTGGATGATGTCGAGGTAGTTGCAGTCGGGGTGCAGGGCGGAAATCCCCAGTTCGGCGCGTTGTTTGCGATCGTAGCGGTGGTAGTCGTCGGTGCAAATCACGGTGACATTTTCTGGCCCCAAAACCTGAGCAATGCCATTGGTGAGGGTGGTTTTTCCGGCAGCACTGTCACCAACAATGCCAAGGATGATTGGGCGATGAGTCATAATCGATGCAGGGGTTAGAAATGTGGGAACGAGCAGACATGACCAGTGATGGCTGCTATTCCGCCCATTGTAGGGATGAACGGAAACCAACTCAAGAATTAGGCCGGAATTGCCATTCATGGCTGGATGGTCTAATTCCCAAGTCTCGACGGTTGCAGCATCAGCATCTAACCGTGCAATTGTTACTTCGATAGCAATGTTAGACTCAAGTCATCGTCGCCTTTGCAGGAACTCACCATGACTACCCTGCTCAAC
>CAZJZR010000610.1:0-3117 GCA_964550475.1 uncultured bacterium | reverse complement strand
TTGCTCGATCTAAAAGGGTTGGGGAACCCAACCCCTACAATTCCATCGGTTGTTCGGTGTGTAGGGGCGCGGTTTCCGCGCCCTAGATGCGGCTACCTGAATACTTACCTAAAAAGATTCCCTGCAATGCCCCTAGCTAGTCAGTAAATTCATCCTACTACTAATTCATATCACGTCTATCCCACTTCATCCCAGTCGATCGCGTCCCTACCAATTACACAGACCAGCCACGCACCTGTCATATTGATCAGCCACAGTTGATCAGCCTCAGATCTTGACTGGGCAGAGGTTGAGGTGGTGTGAATATCGCTCAGAGCACCGCCCGCAACTCTGGACTGGCAGCGTCGGAGCCATCCCCTAGATCACCTCCACAAAAATGTCACATTTTTCCTAGAAGATAAATAGCACGTCACGAGGTTTAGTGGTTGAGGCGAGTCATCCTGGTTAGGTTGGCAGCCTCGACAAGTCAGATCAACAGGGCACATTTTGTTCTTTGAGGATAGCCCAATTGAATGAGATGGGCGATCGCGGCGATCGCCCTCACATTCGCCCTCGATGCCTGAATCGATCGCGAATGTCGTCATTGCTTAGAGCAGTTTTGATCATGTGATTAGGGTACATATGCGGCAATAGCAGTTACTTTACAGTGGCTAGCTTGCATAAACGCACTGCAACTCAACATTCGCTCTAGAACATTTATCTTAGAGCATTTACTTTAGAGCATTCGCTTTAGATCATCATTCACTGTAATTCATCATTTACACAAAAGCAGTTAGAGCACGTAGATGCCTTCCCACAGGGTGGGGAAAGCATCCTATTCCTGGGAACTTGTCACTGAAACTTATCACTTAAACGTTATTGATTCAGAGTTGATTCAGAAGTTGTTGGTCTACCCATCTCTGATCAATTTTTGCTGGTTAATTTTTGCTGGATTTCCTGAACTAGAACCACCCTTTTATTCTCGCCGTGTAACCATTCACATCCCCTAGGGAAAAAGTGTTGCGGGCTGTGCCCGCTTGGTCCTCCCCTGACGGAGAGTGAACGGTTACATGAGGACTATTCTGTTGCATGGTTCCGCATTCAATCGTCACATTCACTCTCTATGCAAATCCAACTCCATACTTGGTTGTCTGAATCACTCCAGCAGTGATAACTATGCCGATTTCCTAAGGCAATAGGGGGTTGTAGGCATAGTGTCGTTGTTCCGCCCCATTGGGGGAATCAACTGTTGCATAACACCCATACCTTGACTAAACCCATAATGAACCCTGACCTATTTGATCTGTCCCACACGGTTAAAAGTGACCTGTTAAAAGGTGACATTTTAATTGTGGATGATTCACCCGATAACCTGCGTGTTTTATCTACAACTTTAATAGAGCGGGGCTATACTGTCCGGTGTGTTAAGAGTGGAACAATGGCCTTAATTGGGGTGCAAACCTCAGCTCCGACGCTAATTTTATTGGACATTTGGATGCCCAACATGAGTGGGTATGAGGTCTGTAAACGATTAAAATCAGATGTCAATACTCGCCATATTCCAGTCATTTTTTTAAGTGCCCTTGATGATACGGCTGATAAGCTCAAGGCATTTGAGGTCGGGGGTGTAGATTATATTACTAAACCTTTTCAAACCGAAGAGGTATTGGCGCGGGTTGAACATCAGTTGATGATCTATCATTTACAAATTCAACTAATTCAACAAAATCAACGCCTACAGGAAGAGATTGAAGAAAGGCGCAAGGTTGAAGAAACATTACGGCAAGAGATCTATCACCGAACTTTAATTGAAACGGCGTTACAAGATGCCAAGGAATTAGCTGAAGCGGGCAATTATGCGAGAAGCGAATTCCTATCGCGCATGAGCCATGAATTACGCACACCCCTCAACATTATTTTGGGCTTTACTGAGCTAATCAAGCATGATGTTGAACTCTCGAATCAAAATCAGGAATATCTTGAGATTATTCGTCGCAGTGGGGAGACATTATTAAAGTCGATTAATAATATTTTAACGGTTACGCAAGCAGAGGCTAGTAAGCTTGCCCTGAATGAGCATTGCTTTGATTTACAGATGATGTTGAAAAACCTCGAAACGTTTTGGCGACCTCGTGCCGCCATAAAGGGGTTAGAGTTCAATCTGGAGTGTAATTCGGTCACGCCTCATTACGTCTGTGCGGATGAGAGTAAGTTGCGCCAAATTCTTGCCAACCTGTTGGATAATGCGGTGAAATTTACGTCCACAGGGCAGGTCAGTTTACGGGTGGTGTTGGATCAACGCCCTTCGATGAAATCCTTGGTTCACTCCATGGATTATGGAAATGATCACACGGATGATGCTCTAGTTCCGGTGGCAGATGCGCCTGCAATTTCCCATTGCCTGTCAGCCCTGCCGGAGTTGTTGTATTTTGAGGTGGAGGATACCGGCTCCGGGATTGATGCCACGGAAATTGTCCACTTGTTTAACCTGTTTTCCCAAATCTGAGCAAGGGCTGGGGTTAGGGTTATCCATTAGTCGGCAGTTTTTGCGGTTGATGGGCGGGGATATTACGGTGGAGAGTCAAGTGGGACGGGGAACGTTGGTGCGGTTCTACATCCCCATTGCGCCTGCAAGTGCGGTTGATATTGCCTCCTTACCACCTGCCAATTCTTTGGCTGAGAGTGCCCATATGTTGGCCGATTTGGTGGTGCCGTTAAATAGTTATTTGCACCATGGCGCGGCTGAATTAACCGCAGAGATGTTGGAATCTGCGATGACTGATGAATGGATCTTGCGATTGCATGAAGCGGCAATTCGGGGGTTTGATTTGGTGATTTTGCGGTTGGTTCAAGAGATTCCCCCGTCGCAGGTCGCGATCGCCACCATTTTGTCCAATTGGAGCCGTAATTTTCAGTTTGATAAGATTTTAGACCTAACCCAACAGCTCATACAGATCCATCCGTCTGGTGTGCCTCATACATCTACATCCAGCGAGATTTCAGCTAACTGTAATCCGTCAGCCATCAGGACTGGCAATGGTTCTGCGATCGCCTTAGACGTATCAATGGCGCAAGGTGCTGTGAGTTCTCGTTAACAAGTGAACGTTACAGCACTTTTCAGTTTAATCAGCTTAATTC
>CAZJZR010000609.1:0-3132 GCA_964550475.1 uncultured bacterium | reverse complement strand
GCTGTACGGTCAAGTGGTCAGCGGAACGCGATCGCTTCCTCTGCCCCTGCCACGGCTCTGAATTTGATGCCATGGGTAAAGCGGTCAAAGGCCCCGCCGGATCGCCACTGCCGTTGGTGACAGTGGTGGTGAAGCAAAACCAAGTCCGCTTGGTCAACCGCAAGCCTGCCGTTGATCCACGCAAATCAATCAACTAGCGACAGCAAGCCACGGGACTTGCAGAAAAATCATCTCCCCCCGATCGGTACAGGGACACGGCATTACCGTGTCCCTCCAGGTATGAGATCTGCGAAAGCAACCATAAACGTCTAGGATAGGCGACGTTGGGGAGTAGAGAGGGCGGGCGATCGCAGCTCACCTAACGCTTGACTGACTTTATTAGCCGGTTGGAAACTGTCACGATTTTGGATCAGAACGAAGGTGGCGACAGCCAGCAGGAAATAACCGAAACTTTTTTGCAATTGTTTAGCGGAGACAAATTGCGCCAGATAGGCTCCCAGCAACGTCCCCACCCCGGCCAAAAAGGTAAACGCAACCGTCAGCGGCCAATCCAGGGGCACCCGTCCCAGGTAGCCCAACAGCCCAGCCACGGAATTGCAGGCAATGATCAGCAGCGAGGTACCGATCGCCTGCCGCATCGGGATTTTGCCCAATAACACTAGGGCAGGCACAATCGCGAAGCCACCGCCAACGCCCACCAAACCCGTTAACGCGCCCACAGCAATCCCTTCGGTGACCAGCCACAGCCAGCAATACTTACACACGGGTTTGACATACTGAATCTCTCCCAACAGATCGGCGGCATCAGCATCGGTAGAGAGAGGCTCGGCTTCTGCGGTATCGGCGGCTGGGCTAGAGCGCAGCGATCGCCCAATCATCAACCCCGCCGCCAGCAACATTGCTCCCCCAAACAGCAACATCTGAAAGCCACTGGTGACCATGGGCAGCGTCGCCAACCGCGCCCCCAGATAGGCACCCACCATCGTCGCCGCACCAAACAACGCCGCTACCCGCAGATTCAGATTCCCCCGACGGGCGTGGGGAATGGTGCCCAATAAACTGACCGTGCCGACAATGATCAGGGTCATGGCGATCGCGGATTTGGGTGCAACCCCCATAATGTAGACCAGCACCGGCAACGCCAACACCGATCCGCCACCGCCCAATAGCCCCAAACTAACACCAATCGCCACGGCAAAAACGTAGCCCAATACCAACACCATAGGTCATCTCCAGGTTATTTCCAGGTTACTGCCGTCACCGTTCACTCTCCAGACCGCGAGTGAACGGTTCGGCGACTGCCAGGTTATTTCCGTGATTGGCCTGGAACTTGGTTGTAGGGTAACTTGCTCAACAGTGTGCCCATGGCACAGGTGTTGCTGATGCCAGAAAACACCAATCCTGCACCGACAAACCCACTCAACAACAGGAAGCGCGGCGACACCAACGCGCCCAAAATTGTGCCCGTCAGCACCAGCGATCCGGCAACAATCTGCACTTGGCGCATCAGACTAATCGGGGCATTGCGGCTCTGCTCAACGGGATATCCCGCCGCTTTCCAGGCATTCAGCCCTCCCTGTAAATGGCACACTTCACTATGCCCAGCCGCCAAGTAGCGATTAGCGGCTTGGGTGGAGCGGTTGCTGGACTGGCAATACAGCACCAGTTTGCGATCGCCAACAGCACGAATCTGCTGCGGGTTGAATTGGGACAGGGGATGCAACACGCCGCCCGGAATCCGTTCTGTGGCATATTCGCCTGCTTCCCGCACATCAATTAAGGTGACGGCATCTTGCTGTAACAACTGTTGGAGGGTAGCGGCATCAATGGTTTGGACTTGGGGGTTAGATTGAGTTTGCATAGTGAGGGATGAGTGGTGAGTGATGAGTGGTGAGTGCTATAGCCGCTTGCGGTGGAGTGGGCTATGCCCGCTCCACTCAAACCCTTAACTAATAGTGTCTTGGGCGATTTGGCTGTGCCTCATAAATATAGGAGATGAGTGGTTAGTGATGAGGAATCAAGCTAGACGGGGACAGCCGCAACATTGCCGCAGCGTTCGTTAGCGGGTAGGGCTTCCATGATTTTTTGCGGTTGGGGCAAGTTCAATCCCTGCATGAATTGGATGAATTGTTCGCGGTTGCGGCCTGCGAAGCGGGGGTTCCAGCGTTTCTCCTCTGCGACGGAGGATACCGTGTGACCGCGATAATCATGGCCGGGATAAATCAAGGTGGTGTCGGGTAAAGTCCACACCTGTTGGGTGATCGAGTCGAACAGGGCACCGGGGTCGCCGCTTTGGAAGTCGGTGCGCCCACAACCCCGAATCAGCAAGGCATCTCCGGTTAACAGGTGGGTGCCGTTGACTAAGTAGGCCATGTGGCAGGCGGTGTGGCCGGGGGTGGCGATCGCCTGTACAGGCACAGAGCCAACCTGAAGGATTTCGCCATGCTGGATGCGGCGATCGGCACAGGGGACTTGCGCCGTAGCCGGAACCACACTAACGCAGTTGGTCGCGGTTCGCAATTGGGATGCCCCAGTGATGTGATCGGCGTGGACGTGGGTTTCTAGGCAATAGCGCAGGGTTAAGTCCAGTTCCCGAATCAGGTTCAGATCCCGGTCTACTTGCTCCAGCACCGGATCGACCAGGAGTGCCTCACCCGTGGCGCGATCGGCGATTAAATATGTATAAGTACTGGTGGCTGCGTCAAATAATTGCCGGAACAGCATGGTCAAGTCCCTCCAATCCACTTGTCTCGTGTTCTTATACTACTATATAGGAATATAGTTGAAATTGCAAGTGGTTGGTAGTGGGTGATGAGTGGTGAGTGGTGAGTGGATCGTTTTTTCTGTTAAGGGACTTGCGGAAAAATAAAATACCCGTGATAGCCGTAGGGACATGGCATTGCCCATTCGTGTCAGGTTAAGGTTTCAGGGAAGATGTCAAGGATTAAATTGATATAGCGATAATCCTGTAGGGGCGAAGCATTCCGGTAGTTGATCTATGAACTTGTCCAAAAATCATGGCCGGAATGCTTCGCCCCTACACCTTGCGGGATCATCATAGGTGTTGCTCTAGATCTGTTGGTTATCAACCGATTCGAGGAATCCTTAAATCTGCTTGACACCTAGACCTTT
>CAZJZR010000608.1:0-3136 GCA_964550475.1 uncultured bacterium | reverse complement strand
GGCAGCGCCGCTATGTGGAATCCCTGAGTGCCTATGCGCGGCAGTTTCTAGGCCAGGTGGATAAGCCCGATGTGGATGCGATCGAAGGCTTAAGCCCAGCGATTTCCATCGACCAGAAATCCACTTCCCATAACCCCCGCTCAACCGTTGGCACCGTCACCGAAATTTACGATTACCTGCGGTTGCTGTTTGGTCGTGCCGGAGAACCCCACTGTCCCCACTGCGATCGCTCCATCGCACCCCAGACCATTGACCAGATGAGCGATCGGATTATGGAACTGCCCGATCGGACTCGCTTCCAGATTCTGGCTCCCGTGGTGCGGGGGAAAAAAGGCACCCATAAAAAACTGCTCTCCAGTCTCAGTGCCGAAGGATTCGTGCGAGTGCGAATTGACGGTGAAGTACGGGAACTCAGCGATTCCATCGAACTGGACAAGAACCAGGCCCATACGATCGAAATTGTGGTCGATCGGCTGGTCAAAAAACCAGGCATTGAAGAACGCCTGGTGGATTCCCTCACCACCTGCCTGAAGCACTCAGAGGGGATTGCCGTGATTGATTTAGTGCAGGAAGAGGGATCAGGGAGCGGGGATCAGGGAGCGGGGAAGGTGGTAGAACTTCCGGTCGGTCAATCTCTGAAAGCGGCTGAAAAAGGCGGCACCTATAGCATCTCCCCAACGCCCAATCCCCAATCCCCAATTCCCAATCCCCTCGTCTTCTCCGAAAACTTCGCCTGTCCCGTCCACGGTGCGGTGATGGAAGAACTGTCGCCGCGCCTGTTCTCCTTCAACTCCCCCTACGGAGCCTGCCCCGACTGCCACGGCCTCGGCAGCTTACGCACCTTCGCCCCGGAATTGTTGGTGCCCGACCCCAACCTACCCGTGTATGCGGCGATCGCCCCCTGGTCAGACAAAGACACCACCTATTACCTGTCCTTGCTCTATAGCGTCGGCCAAGCCCATAACTTCGACATCCACAAACCCTGGCACCAACTGAACCCAGAGCAGCAGCAAATCCTGCTCTACGGCACCGAAGACCCCATCTTCATCGAAACCGACTCCCGCTACCGCGAAAGCAAAGGCTACTACAAACGGTTTGAAGGCGTAGTACCCCTAATGCAACGGCAATACGACGAAGCCTCCGATGCCTACAAACAAAAGCTCGAACCCTACCTGATTTATCAAGCCTGCCAAGTCTGCCACGGCAAACGCCTCAAACCCGAATCCCTCGCCGTCCGCCTCGGCCCCTACCGGATCACCGACCTCACCGCCGCCTCCATCCGCGACTGCCTCACCAAAGTCAACGCCCTAGCGGGCGTGGGGGACTTTAGAAGTCCGGGAGTTCTGAGTTCGGAGTTGGGGAGTTCGGAGTCTGGAGTTAGTACCGCAGATGCCGAACCATCCACCATCCACCATCCACCATCCACTCCCTCCCCCCTCCTCTCCCCCCGGCAAATGCAAATCGCCGACCTGGTGCTGAAGGAAATCCGGGCGCGGTTGCAGTTTTTGCTGGATGTGGGCTTGGACTACCTCACCCTCGATCGCACCGCCATGACCCTTTCCGGCGGGGAAGCGCAGCGGATTCGCTTGGCCACGCAGATTGGCTCTGGGCTAACGGGCGTGCTGTATGTGTTGGATGAACCCAGCATTGGCCTGCACCAACGGGACAATACGCGACTGCTCAACACCCTGACCAAATTGCGCGATTTGGGCAACACCTTGATTGTGGTGGAACACGATGAGGAAACCATTCGCGCCGCCAATTATTTAGTGGACATTGGCCCCGGTGCAGGGGTGCATGGTGGGAAGATCGTGGCGCAGGGCGACTTGCAAGCGGTGCTGGATGCGCCCGAATCGTTGACTGGAGCCTATTTGTCCGGTCGCAAACAGATTGTTACGCCAACGGAACGGCGGGACGGCAATGGCCTGAAGCTGCGGATTCGGCAGGCACGCCGCAATAATCTGCGCCACTTGGATGTGGAAATTCCCTTGGGCAAGTTGGTCTGCGTCACGGGTGTATCCGGTTCCGGCAAATCCACCCTGATTAACGAGTTACTCTACCCAGCCCTGCAACACCATTTTGGCCATAAAGTCCCCTTCCCCAAGGAGTTGGATGGGATTGATGGGCTGGATTGTTTGGATAAGGCGATCGTGATCGACCAGTCGCCGATTGGCCGCACCCCCCGCTCCAACCCCGCCACCTACACGGGCACCTTCGACATCATCCGCCAAATCTTTGCCGAAACGGTGGAAGCCAAGGCGCGGGGCTACAAGGCCGGACAGTTTTCCTTTAACGTCAAAGGCGGACGCTGTGAGGCGTGCAGTGGGCAAGGGGTGAATGTGATTGAGATGAACTTCTTGCCGGATGTGTACGTGCAGTGCGAGGTCTGTAAGGGTGCCCGCTATAACCGGGAGACGCTGCAAGTCAAGTACAAGGGCAAGTCGATCGCCGATGTGCTGAATATGACCGTGGAGGAGTCGGTAGAGTTTTGCCAAAACATTCCTCAGGCGGTGGCGCGATTGCAAACGCTGGCGGATGTGGGTTTGGGCTATATGCGACTGGGGCAAACCGCGCCCACACTGTCTGGCGGGGAGGCACAACGGGTGAAGCTGGCCACGGAACTGTCCCGACGGGCAACGGGTAAAACCCTGTATTTAATCGACGAACCGACCACCGGGCTGTCGTTTTACGATGTCCATAAGTTGCTGGATGTGGTGCAGCGGTTGGTAGACAAGGGCAACTCGGTGCTGATGATTGAACACAACCTGGATGTGATCCGCTGTGCCGATTGGGTGATTGATCTGGGGCCAGAGGGGGGCGATCGCGGCGGCGAGTTAGTGGCAGTGGGAACCCCGGAGGCGGTGGCACAAGTCCCCCGCTCCTACACGGGGCAATACCTCAAACCTGTGTTAAAGAGTGTTTGAATTGTCACAGGTCATCCGGTTCAGTGTAGAAGCGAAGCCTCCCAGTAGTTCAATTGTCCTGCAAGAGTGCCTGCCGTAACCGTTGCATCTGTTCGCGCAGACTGGGGACTTGAAACCCCAGGGATTGGGCTAGGGAACTGTCCAGCGATACATCAAGCGGACGGGGAGCCGATTGGGGAACATCCGCTTGGTGGCAGGGACGCAGGCGATCG
>CAZJZR010000607.1:0-3138 GCA_964550475.1 uncultured bacterium | reverse complement strand
CCCCACTCCCCAACTCCCCCACTCACTCACTCAACAACCGTCCCCACCAATCCACCAGCCGCAATTGATAGCGGAATAGCAGCAAGGCTAGCAGCGGCATAGCCATACAGGCGACTAACAGCCAACCGGCCACAATGGATAAATTCACATGGAAATAGTCTCGCGCTAGGATCACCAGATCATTGTCCATCACACCACCAATTCCACCTTCGTACATGGCGCGGCGATCGGTATCATGCATTAAATCCCAGCTAAAGCTGAGGTCATACAACCAGGTGAAAAAGCCCAGCATGGCATAGAGGGGGCGTTCTTCCTGTCCCCGGCAGATGATTCCCGTGAGCGCGACAAACAGACAACCCGCGATCGCCAACAACTCAAACCCATGCCCCATCCCCACTGCCAGGATCAGGTTCACATCGGTCATTAAGCAATAGGTGTAGACCAGGGTAAAGCCAACTAAGCCCATGACAAGCCAACGGTATTGGCGACAGAGGATGAACAGAAAGGCGATGGCCGCATAAATCAGCAAGATCAGGAATTGCGATTGGCCGAAACTCAAGGTGACCCCACCACCGTAGAGGAAGTTAATCGTGGGAATAGCCGGACGACCAAATAACCAGTGGATCACGGTGTGACCCAGTTCATGGACGAGTAAGACAAAGCCTTGAAACAGCACTCGAAAAAGTGGAATGGTCATCAACACTAGACCCAACGCGAACCCAATTCCCAAGGTTTTCCAAGTTTGGGGATCGGGGGTGAGCAGTGGGGACGGTGATGCAGCAGTGGAAGCGGAGGGTAGGGGAGATCGCGCCATCCCCCGCGAAGCCGAGGATTGCGAGTGCGACCCACGGCTACGCGGCTGGGCATAGTCACCGATGGCAAATTCCTCGACGGTCACATCACCCCACAGCCGCACTGTACGAATGACTGGAGAGGCCAGTTTCAATAACTCCCGGTCAATCAGCGTCGCCACCATTTGCGGCTGAATTGCAGATTGAGAATCAGATGCCAACCGATCCAGTTGGAGCTGATCATCGGTTGCGGAGTCAGTGGTTGCGGAGTCAGTTGCCGCTTCAGTCCCAACACGATCCCGATCGCCCTGCCCCGTTACCAACGACGAAACATGAATGCGTAACCCTTTACCGACCAGTTCCAAGGCGACCGTGAGTTGTTTGTGGGCGATCGCCTGCTGTAACACAATTTGCAACGCCGTCTCATCACCCTGTCTCGCCGCCTGCCGGAGTTCTTGCCGCGATCGTCCATCGAGGGCGGGGCTGGTCTTTGCGCTGGCATTAGCTGCGGCTGGCACTGAACGAGGCCGACTGGTCGCACCTGCCGCTGGAGCTTGCCAGTGTTGCGATCGCCACTGCACTTGCCACGCGGGACGACTGATCCCGGTTTCCCGTCCGTACACATCCAGCCAACTAATCCCATGAGGTTGCAACCGCATTAGTTCTTGGCGAATGATGGGCAAACAAACGGTCTGATCCGGCACCAACACCCCCTCCAGCAGCAACTTCAGCCGCTCTCCCTCACGATAGCTTCTAACCGTAATCTCATGGGATTGCAATGCCGTTTGCAACACAGTCGCGATCGCGGCCTCATTCCCTTGTTGCGCTCGTTGCCACAGTTCTGCCTCAGCCATGCCGTTACCCCCCGCATCCAACTCACAACTTAACGCTAGTTTGCCCAGAAAAAAAATCTCAAAATTTTTCTCAAAATTATTTTGCTAAGAGCCAGCTATTTCAGTTACACTTGTATATCGTGCATTCAGGTTGAACAAGTCTGAACGCCACGCAATTCCGCTCTCAATTCATCCAGGCGGGTCGCTAACTCAATGGTAGAGTACTCGGCTTTTAACCGAATAGTTCCGGGTTCGAGCCCCGGGCGACCCATAATTTTCGCTACTCCGATAACACTCCCAACTGAGTTATAACCAGCACTAGTTGTTCAACTTAACGAACAAGGAGCTTAATTCCCTTGCCTGTTCGTGGTTGAATTCATCGTTGAATTCATCATTGGTAACTGGTAACGGAAAAACTCCCCCATTACCTATCACCTATTCCCCAACCATAAAATTCTACGTCTCCCACGGTGCCTGCAAGGCTGTGGGAGCGGGACAGGTAAACTCTAACCATTCGCCAGTCTGGGGATGGGTAAAGCCCACTTGGTAGGCGTGCAGATGATAACCACAATCCCCTGGCACGGCATCGGATCGCGGTTGACCACCCACGGTATAGAGGGGATCGCCCACCAGCGGATAGCCGATCGCCGCCAAATGAATCCGGATCTGGTGGGGTCGTCCAGTCTGGATGGTGACTTCCACCAACGTGTGATCAGCACTCCGGTGCAACACCCGGCCTTGGCTGAAGGCGATTAAACATTGACTTGGATCAGTATCCTGAGCAACCGCGCCATAGACATAGCCCAGTAAGGGGTGCTGACGTTTGCCAATGGGGTGAGTAATGGTGAACTGATCCGGCAAGTCCGGCTCAGAACTCGCACCCACCAACGCCCGATAGATTTTTTGGATTTGCCGATCGCGCATTTGCCGAGTTAGGTTTGAGCGAGCCAGGGGCGATCGCGCCAACAGCAGCAACCCCGATGTCCCCCGCCCTAAGCGATGAATCGGCACTGGAGGTTCGGCCTATGCCCCATAGCGTTGCTGCACCTGCCCCAACAGCGTATGCGCCAAAAAACCCGCCCCCGGTAACACTGGCAACCCGGATGGTTTCGCCACTACCAATAAATCGGCATCTTCATACAGCACCGCCACCGCCAACGGCACATCCGGTTCATCCCACGGCGGACGATGGTAAGCCAACCGCTGTCCCAATCGCAACCGCAGCTCCGGCAACACCACCTGACCCTCCACCAACACCTGCCCGGTCAGAATCCGCTGCCGCCACTCCTCCCGACTGGAATGGCGATATCGCTGACTGTAATAGTCCAACACGGCCTGACCAACGCCATCCCGCCCCACCTGTTCCCGGTAAATCCATCCCCCATTCAATCCCATGCCCCGCACTCCGAACTTCTATCCCCCACACTCCTGCATCCGCTGCAAAATCAGCCGCCAACCGGGACTGGCAAACCGCGCCAACCAATAAACCCCAAAGGTTGTGGGCACCACCCACA
>CAZJZR010000606.1:0-3144 GCA_964550475.1 uncultured bacterium | reverse complement strand
CAGCGGCTAATGTAACGGAACGTTGCGGTAAATCATAATTCGGTATTCCTTCCGTTCCCCAGAATCGCTACACTTACAGATGGCACTTGAAATTTACAATAATCATGAGCGTTGTTAGTCAAGTTATTCTAAAAGCCGACGACGAGCTTCGCTATCCCACCACGGGCGAACTCAATGCTATCAAAGACTTTTTGGGCACAGGCGAACAACGGCTGCGAATTGCCGTGACGTTGTCGGAAAATGAGAAAAAGATTGTCCAAGATGCCAGCAAACAACTCTGGCAGAAACGGCCTGACTTTATCTCTCCTGGTGGCAACGCCTATGGTGATAAGCAGCGGGCGCAGTGTCTGCGGGATTACGGCTGGTATCTGCGGTTAATTACTTACGGGTTGTTGGCTGGGGATAAGGAACCGATTGAAAGCATTGGGGTAATCGGCGCGCGGGAAATGTACAACGCGCTGGGTGTACCCATGCCGGGAATGGCGGAAGCAATCCGTTGCCTCAAAAAGGCTTCACTGGTATTGCTGACCGATGAAGATGCAGCCGAAGTCGCACCTTTCTTTGACTATCTGATTCAAGCGATGTCTTAGAGTTGATGCACTATTGATGCACTAATTTTGTTGTTAAACCATAATTTCACGCCATGTAATTCGCCATGGTTGAGGACTTATGGGGCTTTTAATAAACCAAATACTTGCAAGGTTGGCTTGGCTAGAGTAGCGTCCCGTTGATGCTGCTCTAGCCAAGTCAGCTTTACAAGACCTAAGCTGCATTGGCGACACTCAGATGCAGGGTTTGCCGCAGCGGGATTTGGATCCGGAACTCTGTACCTTGCCCCGGTTGGGAGACAAAGGCCAAACTGCCTTGGTGTTTCTCGGTAATAATTTGGTGACTGATGGACATGCCCAACCCAGTGCCTTTGCCGATCGCCTTGGTTGTAAAAAATGGATTGAAGATGTGGCTTTGGATGTCTGGGGGAATCCCCGCACCCGTATCGGCGATCGCAATCTCGACCCAATCGGCATCACACAACATTGTCCGAATGGTAATCCGACCGGGATGAACTTGGTTTTCTGCATAACTGCGTTGCGCCATCAACTCATCCACCGCATCAATCGCATTCGATAAAATATTCATGAACACCTGATTCAATTGTCCGGCATAGCATTCCACCAACGGTAAGTTGCCATACTCGCGCAGGACTTGAATTTCTGGCCGATCCGCCTTTGCCTTCAGCCGATGGTGCAGAATCATCAACGTGCTTTCAATCCCCTGATGCAGATCCACAGGCTTACAATCCGCCTCATCCATGCGGGAAAAGTTGCGTAAGGAAAGGACAATGTGGCGAATGCGATCGGTGCCCAACTTCATGGAACTGAGTAGTTTGGGTAAATCGTCCTGCAAAAAATCCAACTCAATCTCGTCATAGATCGCCTGTAAGTCCGGCAGCACCACCGGATAGCAGCGTTGGTAGTGCTCGATCAAGCGCAACAAATCAGCAGTGTATTGTTCGATATAGGTCAAATTGCCGTGGATGAAGTTGACCGGATTATTGATCTCGTGGGCAACCCCCGCAACCAATTGCCCCAAGCTGGACATCTTTTCTGCCTGTACGAGTTGACTTTGAGCCTGCTGCAAATTGACTAATGCCTGTTGCAGTTGCTGCGCTTGGGTTTCCGCGATCGCGGCGGCGGCACAGCGTTGTTCATACAGTTCAGCTTGCCGCTGGGCAATGTGCCATTGTTCAGCATCACTTTCCTGTTGGTATTGGGTAACAATGGCATCTAATGCCGTTAGCAAGCGGCTAGCAGCGGCGGTGGTAATCGCGTGCAGGTGGGGGTTGGAGAAGGTCAGGTCGGCAGGCGCAGCAGTGATCAGGGCACGCACGTGGGCGATATAGTCCCGCACTTGGCGATCGACCTGATACGGTGGCTCGAAGTACATCGACCAAACTGTGGGGGAGGGTTGGCCAGGGAGGTTCATGGTGGCATCGCCGTGAATCAGCCCTTGGTGCGATCGCTCCATCAAGGTCGCCAGTCCCTGCAACTCTTGGCGCAACTCCTCCGCTGTGGCTGCATCGGAATGGCCAACCAATCGCAAACAAAACATGGCAATCCGTTGCGACAGCATTCGTTGCCGACCACTAATATTGACGATTGCGGCATTAATTGACTGCGTGATCATTGCTTGCTCCATGTTAAAGCCATCCCCAAGGGAACAATGGTTAACCTCAGCGGCAACGACCCAACTGACATTATCACTTCGATTGATGTTCACGGTCTGCGGTGCGTATTGAAACAACTGAAGATCACCACCCTATTCTTCGTAGGTTTTCTCAGCATTCCCTGAGAGTTAATAAGGATAATCAAGGCAATGTCTAGAGATAATAACTTTCTCGATCTCGCGGTAGAAACTGTAGCATTCAATACTCTTTTTAGTTTGATTTTGAATATTTACAGCAAGACTGAATCAACCCTGAACCAATCAAGGACTTAACCCCCTAATTCGCTAGGTAACCGTTCACTCCCCGTCAGCGGAGGAACAAGCGGTCGTAGCCCGCAACACTTTTCCTATGGGGGATGTGAACGGTTACTTCGCTAGGTTATTTGGCTAGTCGGGTAAGCTATTTGCCCACACCACTCAATGTACAGGTTCAGCGATCGATAACCCGTAGCATCCCTGACAAATTTCAGTTTGAAGTGTCAGAAGCAATGATTAAATGCTGGTGCAACGTAGTAGTCTGACCAGCAGATTTTGCAGAGTTTTCAAACCTGTAAAAAATGATCAAATGGGTTTCCTTGTTTTATGTAACTCAGTCACGCTCCGGTGGTGCTGAATAGCAGGATGAATTAGAACTTCGTTCCAATTCATCCAACTTCTAATTCATATCCTGATTCAGCAACGCCAATCACGCTCCTTGGGTGAACTAATAGCTTGGAGTTGTTAGCTTGAGGTTGTTAGCTTAGGTGTATCCCACTTCAGATAGCGCGGCACCAGAAACCCGGTTGCTTGAAGAAACTGGATTTCTGGGTAATCCACATCCGAGATGCACTCGTTAGCTTAGGGTTGAGTGTCGGTTAAACATTCCCATGGGCGTATTTCACGTTTGGGGGAGGGGCGGTTAAAACCGCATCTACAAGAACT
>CAZJZR010000605.1:2006-3146 GCA_964550475.1 uncultured bacterium | reverse complement strand
AGGTCGTAGTAGGTGGGGTCTTCCATGATTTGGGCGCGGTTGCGAGGCCGTTCAAATGGAATGTCCATGACTTCGCCGATGTTGGCTTCGGGGCCGTTGGTCATCATCACGAGGCGATCGGCGAGGAATAGGGCTTCATCAATGTCGTGGGTGATCATCATGACGGTGACTTTGTGGTTGCGCCAAATTTCCAGCAGTTCCTCTTGCAGTTCTTCCTTGGTGATGGCATCCAACGCGCCAAAGGGTTCATCCAGGATCAGCATTTGGGGGCAAATCGCCAAGGCGCGAGCAATGGAGACTCGTTGCTTCATCCCACCGGAGAGTTGTTTGGGCTTTTTGTTGGCCGCTTCTTCTAACCCCACCATGGCCAGGTATTCTTTGACGATTTCCGTCCGGTCTTTGTGGGATTTGTCGGGATACACGGCTTTAACCGCCAGATAGACGTTTTCAAAGGCGGTCTTCCAGGGCAGCAAGGAATAGTTTTGGAACACCACCATGCGATCGGGGCCGGGACGGGTGATCCGCTGGCCATTGAGTCGCACTTCTCCCTCTGTGGGTTTGTTGAACCCCGCCACCATGTTCAACAAGGTGGTTTTGCCACAACCAGAGTGGCCAATCACACAAATAAATTCCCCCTCATGCACCGTGAGATTGATGTCTTTCACAACGGTAAACGGCCCATTGGGAGTGGGGTAAACCTTGGAAACGTTGTCAATTACCAAAAACGGATCACTGTTGATCGTAGAAGTCATTTGAGGTTTGGGGAGGGTTTGCATAGGAGGAGGGGTGAGGGAGGAATGAGTGGATGGTGGATAGTGGATGGTGAATGGTGAATGGAGGGGAGGGGCTGAGTGATAAGTGATAAGTGGTGAGTAAGACGTTACTTTTACTGAGGGACTTCCAACGAATAAATCATCCTATCCATCGTAGGGGCAGTGCCCTGCTGCCCAAAGAATTAACGCTATGGAGATAGATCTTGGTCTACTTGCGAGATCTGCGGGGCAACCATATACTTCGGCATAGCTCAGTACAAGCGGGGGATTGCCCCTACAGAACAGAAAGGACAATTATTTTTTTGGAAGTCTCTTGTCACTCACCACTCATCACTTACCACTCTATCCACTATCCACCATTCACCAT
>CAZJZR010000605.1:0-1906 GCA_964550475.1 uncultured bacterium | reverse complement strand
CGGCTGAGGGTGATGGCGTTGCCGTTGCGGGACAGCACCATGGCGGTGATGATGGGCAGAGGGATTTGGCCGCCTGCACCCAGGGTGATGGCGAGGGGCATCCCAGCTACCATTTGTGCGCCATCCAACCGTTTGTTGGCGATGTCGTCTACGATGACTTTCCAACTGGGTTCCCGCTGTAAGGTGACTTGATCTAAGCCGTATTGCTGGAAAAAGCCCTTTTCTTTGGCGACAACGAGGGGGGCGCAGTCGGTGAGGGGGATGAAGCCCAGGTTGAGGTTGATTTTTTCTAAGCCGTTGCCGGAGATGGCACTGTCGCCCCAGACTTCCCGCACGGCGACCGTGGTTTGCCGTTGTTTGCGGCGTTTGTCGCGTTTCTGTTGGTTGAGGAAGTAAATCATTTCGTTCCGCAGGGCGTAGTAGCTGGGATGATTCACCACCTCTAGGCGTTCGCGGGGGCGGGGGATGGGGACTTCCAGGATTTGGCCGATGTGGGCTTCGGGGCCGTTGGTCATCATGATGATGCGATCGCTCAACAGCAACGCTTCATCCACATCATGGGTAACCATGATCGAGGTGACATGGCTTTCTTCGCAGATTTTCATCAACTGCTGTTGCAAGTTGCCGCGCGTCAGGGCATCCAAGGCGCCAAAGGGTTCATCCAGCAGCAACACTTTGGGACGCAGGGCGAGGGCACGGGCGATCGCCACCCGTTGCTTCATCCCCCCCGATAACTCCGCTGGTTTCTTGTGTGCCGCTAACCGCAACCCCACCAGATCAATGTGATGTTCGACAATTTCTTCCCGTTCCTTGGCAGACACGGTTTTCAGTACCTTATTCACCGCCAAGGCAATGTTTTGCCGCACCGTCAGCCACGGCAACAGCGAATAGTTTTGGAACACCACCATCCGGTCTGGCCCCGGTTTCTTCACCTCCCGGCCTTCCAGCACCACGCCACCTTGGCTAGGCCGATCCAACCCCGCCACAATATTCAGCAGTGTGGACTTACCACAACCAGAGTGACCAATCAAACTAATAAATTCACCCTGCTGAATCTTCAAATTAATATTCTTCAGGGCAATGTAACTGCCACCATTGGACAGCGGAAAGACTTTATCGATGTGATCAATTTCAACAAAAGGCTGCATAGGGGAAGGGGGAGTGAGTGGTGGATAGTGGATGGTGGATAGTGGATGATGGGGAGTTATGGGGAATTGGAGTTTAGAGAGGAGGGTGGGGATTCTGAAATGATGAGGTCATGAAACATTGGCGTTTCATCGTCCATAATCACCATTCACTATCCACCATCCACTCTCTTCTCCTACTTCACCTCATCAGACGCAATCAACGAGCCAATAAAGCCAACTAGTTTGTCGAGGATGAGGCCGACGAGGCCGACGTAGATGACGGCGAGGATGATTTCGCTCATGCCTTCGTCGCCGCCGCTGTTGTAGGCATCCCAGATGAAGAAACCGATGCCACCGTCGGATTTGAGCATTTCAGCAGCCACGATCGCCAACCAAGATAAGCCCACCCCAATCCGCAGCCCGGTGAAGACATAGGGCACGGTGGAGGGCACCATGATGCTGGTGAGGTATTCAAATTTAGACAGGCACAGCACTTTGGCGACGTTGTTGTAGTCTTGGGGGATTTGTCCCACGCCCACAGCGGTGTTGATCAGGATCGGCCAAACAGCGGTGATGAAAATAACGAAAATTGCAGCGGGGTCGTTATTTTGGAAGATGCCGAGGGAGATGGGCAACCAGGCCAAGGGGGGGACAGTTCGTAAAACTTGAATCAGCGGATCAAAGCCCCGGCGCATGAAGGTGCTGGTGCCGATGATGATGCCGCCTGCGATGCCCAGAAATGCCGCGAGGGAGTACCCGATCGCCACCCGTTGCAAGCT
>CAZJZR010000604.1:0-3148 GCA_964550475.1 uncultured bacterium | reverse complement strand
GAACGAACTTGGATGCAGTAGAATACCGCTGGCTCTAGGCATGGTGAGAACTCACTGAAGATGAGGAGGAATGGAGGGATTTGCCACGTCATCCTGTACCCACGCGGCTAACTGCGAGGACACGACAATGCTGCGTCCCAACTGATGACGGGGAAGTGATTTTTCCGCAAATCCCTGAAAGGAATTACTTTATACTCTAAGCTGAGTCTCTCGGCTCGGTTGTTAATTAATCTTGTAATCTTGAGCTTGTAAGCTTGAATCTACCTGTCATTCATTTCGGCATTGTCTGCCTGTGACTTACCGTAACCCTGCTCCCACCGTCGATATCATCATTGAATTGCGCGATCGCCCCCATCGCCCCATCATCTTAATTGAGCGATTAAATCCGCCCTATGGCTGGGCGATCCCCGGTGGATTTGTGGATTATGGAGAAGCGGTGGAAACGGCAGCTAAACGGGAGGCCATGGAGGAAATTGGTTTAGCAATTGACCTGATCGAACAGTTCCATGTCTATTCCGATCCCGCCCGTGATGCGCGGCAACATACGATTAGCATTGTGTTTTTAGCAACCGCGATCGGGGAACCCAAGGCCGGAGATGATGCCAAAAACACGGGGATTTTTGTACCGTGGGAACTACCAAACCAGTTATGTTTTGACCACGATCGCATCCTGAGCGATTATTACCGCTATCGTCACTACCATCTACGACCTGGGTTGTAGAGTCTGTCCATTGCTGCAACGCCTGGGTATAGCTGCTTGCGGTGGTGTGAGCATAGTCCACACCCCTCAACCTGAGATCAGGGAAGGATTTTGCGCTAATCGGCTGGTAACCTTCACTCTCGCATGGTAGAGCAGCGGACTACACCCGCAACGCTGTTTACCAGGGGCAAGGGGGATAGGGGCATCGGCGATACATGGCTGTACTGACCTATACGTGATATAACCCGGATTATCCACGACATTCTACACGCAAAACCATCGAGCCAATCCCCTCGCTTGTACTGCGGGAAAACCCAAAACCCAAAAACCAACGGTTGACAGTGCCCTCGCTGCATTTACCCACAGCCTACTAACCTGTTTGTGAGTGAACCCCAACAACGGATCTGGTTATGAAACATGAATCTGGACGCTTTGGCCTCCCTGTACCCCCAACATCCCCCTGCGAGATCAACCGTGAGATCAACACGGTCAACTGGTTGGCCATAGTCCACAGATTTTTGCAGGGTAGTCACTGGTCACAGATGAGTCACTGGTTATCTGATCCCTTCAGCCCAATGCCGTTGCCAAGGGTGGGAATCCCGTTCACACAGCCAGCACCAGCCAAGCGTTGGTTCGGTTGGCCTGACCACTCACCCGCCTACCTCCAACCCCTAGGACGATGCCTCCTAGCCCTGTTGGTCTGCATTCCGCTCCTCTGCTTTGGCCTTGCCGTCCCGCCTGCTTTGGCACACCGTCCCCACCATGTGGTGGCGCAGGTGGTGGTGTCGCCAGAATTTGCCCAAGATCAAACCGTGTTTGTGGAAGTACGCGGTAATGTCTTACGCTCCAGCAATGGGGGCGAAACCTGGCAACGCCTCCACAAAGGCTTGGACAATATCAGCGACTTTTTCCCGTCGTTAACCATTGCGCCTAGTAATAAAAAGGTCTTATACATGGCCGGGCCGTTGGATGGCATTTACAAAACTGAAGACAGTGGCAATTCTTGGTTCAAAGTGAATAACGGCCTGACGACGATCGCCATCCAACGGATCGCCGTCGCCACGGGATCAGCGGATGTGGCGATCGCCAGTGCGACACCTAAAGGACTGTATGCAACTCAGGATGGTGGCAAGAATTGGTCGTTGGTGCTGCCGGAGGCGAGGATTACCGCGATCGCGCCATTGCCAACGAGCACAGGGTTCATGATCGCCGATAGCAAGGGTGTGCTGTCTATCTCCCAAGATGAAGGCCGTACTTGGGAACCGGGCTATCAGTTCAGTGGTGCAGCCGTCACCGCGATCGCGGCCTCCCCTGATTTTGTCAATGACAACATCATCTTTGTCGGGACAGCAGAAGGTGGCGTATTCAAAAGTGGGGATCAAGGCGCAAGCTTCACTGCCACTAACAACGGCTTAACCGACAAAAGAATCCGAGATATCGTCATTTCCCCCACCTATCAACTCGACAGAACCCTGTTTGTCTCCACCTGGGATACCGGGAGTTTTCGCTCCATTGATGGCGGTCAAACCTGGATGACGATCATTCAAGGACTGAACAGAGATGTCCAAGCGGATCAAGACCAGTTCAAGAGTCCCCACTTCGATGATCTGGCAATTTCCCCCAATTTTAATAGCGATAAAACCGTTTTCTTGGGTGGTTTTGATGGGTTGTTTAAAACCACCGATGCAGGTCAAATCTGGACTCCGACTGAAACACTGGCACGGGGCACCATAACCGCACTCGACATTTCGCCCAACTATGCCACAGACTCGACCATTGCCATTGCCACCTACGTCAAAGGCATTTTTATCAGTCGGGATAAGGGGGAAACGTGGGAAGCCATTAACCAAAACAATTTGGAATTACCCCGGTTTGAAGGGAACTTTACCAAGCCCTATCAAGACCCCCGCCGCTATTTTGACATTGCCATTTCCCCCAACTTTGCCAACGATCGCGCCCTGTTCGTTAGCCTGATTTGGACTAAAATTCTCAACTCCAGCAATGCCGGGCGGAATTGGGACATTATCGCAATGCCCAAGGAAGACCGGGGGCTAAACATTCTGATGTCGCCGGATTTTGCCCGCGATCGCACCCTGTATGTAATTAGCCAGTACGGCAATGTGTTTCGCTCAACCGATGGCGGATCCAACTTTACTGCATTAAGCAAAGTAGGGAAAGGTGTCGGTAATGACCCGGCTGCTGCGGTGATTTCGCCAGATTTTGCCCGCGATCGCACCCTGTTTATGTCCGGTACTGAAGGGGTGTATAAATCCACCGATGGCGGTAAACAGTGGGAAGTGATGAGCAACGGTTGGCAAAAAACCGACATTGGCGCAATTAAACTAGCGATTTCGCCGACCTATACCAGTGACCAAACTTTGGTTGCCGGAACCAGCAAAGGGGTATTGATTACCAAAGATGGCGGCAAAACCTGGAAAAAGTTACCCG
>CAZJZR010000603.1:0-3153 GCA_964550475.1 uncultured bacterium | reverse complement strand
AGGCGGGTTTAGTTCTTGTAGATGCGGTTTTAACCGCCCCTCCCCCAAACATGAAATACGCCCGCCCGCAACACGTTTTCCATCGGGGGATGTGAATGGTTACTTTCAAACAGTCTCGACTCTTGATCATGGGAAATACCTAGGAGATACCTATGTGGACGCTTGCTCGCTCCGGTTCGGTGAAGTTGGTGTTTGCGAATTGGCTGCATCGGAATTGGCTGCGTCAGAATTCGGTCAGGCCAACTCCCGCAGTGGTGAATCCAGTAACGGGCGTGGTGGCGGGTGTGGTGGCGATCGCCATGACGGCTTGCACGGGCAGCAATCCCACTGCCTCGCCATCGCCGCCCGCCAGTCCCATAGCAGTAACCCCTGCTGCCGCTCCCGTCGCTAACGTGCCATCCCCGTCAGCCCCGCCCAGCCCGGTCGTGGATGGGGCGAAGATTTATCAGCAAGCATTGGATAAGGCGGCAGCGGCAACCAGCATTAGCCAGTCGGCACAGTCAAAGGATGATTGGATGTTGGTAGTGAAACGGTGGCAGGAGGCGATCGCCCTGCTGAAAACCGTTCCCACGACAGCCCCAGAACAGGTGCAGGCCAAGGGTAAGCTCACGGAGTATGAACGTAATCTAAAAGCAGCAACGCGAGCAGCCGGAACGGTGACGCGATCGCGCCCCAGCACTACCACCATTTCCCTGCCAGAGGTGGCCAACGCACCAGAGCCAGTCACCCCTACCGATCCGCCTCCAGTCACCCCTACCCCCCAAGCCCCAGCAACCCCTGTAGCGACCAAACCCTCATCGGTCAAAGCTCCTGGCGTGTTTCAGGTGCCAATTAAACGGCGGGATAGCGGTACACCTGTAATTGAGGTGCTGTTTAACGGCACCCAGCGGTTTGAAATGATTGTGGATACCGGAGCCAGTGGCACAGTGATTACCCAAGAAATGGCGCGGGCGTTGGGAGTGGTGCCCATTGGTGAAGCACGGGTGAATACGGCCAGTCAACGGGGAGTCCGCGTGCCGATTGCAATTGTCAAGTCGATTCAGGTGAGTGGAGCGATCGCGATGGATGTTCCAGTGGCGATCGGCAACTCTGCCCTAGACATTGGGCTATTGGGGCATGACTTTTTTGGCGACTATGACATGGTGCTGAGTTCAAACACCATTGAGTTTCGCCATCGGTGATTGGTGATTGCTGTTTGGTGATTGGTAAGCGGCTTGTCAGCCTTTAGCTTGGGGCAGATTTTGCCATTGGGGGAGTGGCGATTCAAATCGCGGCTATCAGAGGGTGTTTTAAAAGCCCTCTTTGATGTAGCCCTAGCGACTGTTCGCCTTGCGTTCCCGCAGGGTAGTCGCGGCTATAGGGACAAAACCTGCCTACGCAGGTTGCGGACTAAGAGTTTTGAAACCCGCGTAGGCGGGTTTAGTTCTTGTAGATGCGGTTTTAACCGCCCCTCCCCCAAACGTGAAATACGCCCCAAACTACTGGCACGTAACCGTTCACATCCTCCCATAAGACACATCCTCCCATAAGAAAAGTGTTGCGGGCTATGCCCGCTTGTTCCTCCCCTGACGGGGAGTTAACGGTTACACTGGCACTCACCGACAGATCACCGACAGACTACTCCATTGCCCCAATATCGAACGCTAGAGGCTGTTTTATTCAGTCTTTAGTCTTGCCCAAATATACATATCTGTCTGTGCATAACGTCCCCAATTGAAATAGTATCTAATTTTCGATAGATGCCGATATTGCGGCAATACAGCTTTAACGATTTCCTTGGCAATTTGCTTTGGATGAAGTTGCAAGAAAGGATATTTTTTGACCGTGACAATCTCAAACCCCAACCGCTGTAGGATGTCTACAACAATTTTTTCTGAGGCAAAACTCAAATGGTCAGGAAGATAGAATGGCCTGTACTGTTCCTCTGCAAGAAAATCTGCCGCGTCTCCTGTCTGAATAATCAAACTACCGCCAGGATTCAAACACGTCTTCAATAAATCCATGAATGCAGGTGGATCTGGAAGATGTGAATAAACATTTAATAGTGAAATAACGTCATATTTTTGATCATGCAATTCTAGATCAATAAAATCGACGTTTAAGCCTCTTTGACGGGCTGATTCTTGTTTATGTATGTTGGGTTCTGTTCCAGTCAGAGTAATTTTCCCAGCAGCATATTCTTGTACGGCCACCATAAATTCGCCATGACCACAACCAACATCTAACCATGTCGTTATACCGTTTAGATTGCCTTGAAAAATATCTTCCAATACCGTCAGGTATTCTTTTATTTTTTGAGGATGAAATTTCCCCGTGACATTCAGTTCTTCTAGTCCACGATGTTTCCCTTGCCGATGAGCTTGGGAGATTTCGTGATCGTCTGGACGTTCATCTACATACAAAAGTCCACATTGATTGCACTTGACCAAAGAAAATCCATTCTCCTCAGCATAAAAGGTGCGTTCGTGAGACCCACAGTTATAACAATTCAAGATTTTCATTGGAGCAATTCCTGTTTAAAGTCAACTTCGCTAGTCTCAGTTTTGTTGGGTTGTAACCGTTCACACAACGCTCAACCAATGAACAAGGAGCTTCAACCTCTTGTCTGTCGCTCATCAAGATGAAAAGAGCTATATCGAACCGTGCATCTTGATGAAGTACAGCCAATTAGACCGCTAATACCGAATCCGGGGGTCGATCGCGGCATTCAAAATATCCACCGCAATACTGGCTAACACCACAATGCCCGCGAAAAACACAATGATGCCTTGCACCGTGGGGTAATCCCGCAGCCCGATCGCATCATACAATCGACTCCCCAACCCCGGCCAGGAAAACGTTACCTCTGTGAGGATTGCGCCGCCCAGCAACGCCGCCAGCGTCAGCCCCATCACCGTAATCACCGGAATCAACGCCGTCTTCAGCGCGTGGAACAGCAAAATCCGCCATTCTGGAATCCCGCGTGCCCGTGCCGCTTCCACATAATCCGCCCGCAGCGTCTTCTGCAAATTCACCCGGACAATCCGCTCAAAAATGCCGCTAATCAACAGCCCCAGCGTTAGACTCGGCAATGCTAAATGGTGCAAACTAGTGACCAACTGCCCCCAATTTCCTGCCAGTAGACTGTCCAAGGTGTATAGACCCGTCGGCCCC
>CAZJZR010000602.1:0-3155 GCA_964550475.1 uncultured bacterium | reverse complement strand
TTGCTGATGTTCACTAAAGTGAACACTACAAACGGGAAGATGATTCCGGCTGCCAAGGGAGCCAGTCTTCATCTAGGACTTGCTCCAGGGTAAAGTCAGGTTCTTCAGGAATGAGTTTTCCACTGAGATCGCTGGCATCCAAAAATAGCTTTCTACCATTTTTGTATTGTTTGACAAAAACATTATCCAAAAAGGATTTCAAGCTTGGACTTGCTTCCAATTCCTCTTGAATTTGCAGGCGAAAGTTTCGCACTTCTAATTTCCAACCTCTTAAGCATATCTCTCGCTCAACTTCCCAATATTTGATCTTGAGTAGATGTTCACAAAGGCGCATGAGATAACTCGAAATAGCCTGTTTTTGACTTCTACCCAAGCTCTCAATCTCCTCAATTAGATTTTCTAGGTCAAGGTTGCTAAAATTCCGTGCCTTCAATTGAGCAACCGTTTGATCTAACCAAAGTTGATAGTCTGCATCGTATAGCAACGCCGGTTTAGCTTTAACTTGAGGTTCCATAGCTGAATGCCTCCATTGGTATCTTGTAACCGTTCACTCCTAAATGACCGCATCAGCCCTCACCCCCAGCCGCGTTGCCGCCGCTGCCCATCCTCGTTATACTTGCCCTCCCACACCAGTTCTGTCCGTAGCGTCGAGAGCAGGTGGGGGTTGTGGGGGCCGTAGGTGGGCTGTTGGGTCATGGTGAAGGCACGGTGAAGGCACGGTGAAGCGAACATCTGCCCTCAATTATAGTCACTGCCCCAGATGCCGCATTTGAACTGTAACTGGTTCTAATTAAATTTGTGTTGTCCACCGTAGGGGCGAAGCATTCCGGTAGTTAAGTTAGGTAATAACCGAAAAATCATGGCCGGAATGCTATGTGCAAAGCACAGGCAAGGCCAACGCCCGTACAAGGTTATCGGTTCAAACACAAAATCATTGAGAATCAGAACTGTAACACTACAGTCCCTGTCATATGTGTGCGGTACAGATGATTCGTGTAAAGCCGCATTGAGTAGGGGGTTGAGTTGAGTGTTGAGTCATGTGAGCTACGACCGTTGGTTCCTCCCCTGGAGGAAGTGAACGATTGCAGTCGCTCTATCTACATCGTAGGGATGCTACATCGTAGGGATGAGAAATTGGGAACAGTAGTATTTGGGAGCAAGCACTGTAGCGATCGCGGTATTGGCAATAAAAGCTTGACGGGCGATAGAATAGGCCGCTGTTTGGGCTTGGACTTCAAAAATTTGTGTCAGAGACAAACCGCAACTGAGGCTTTGGCAAATCCCCTTGGCATATTCGATTTTGCCTTTCGGGTTACTCCGTAGACTAGCAATAATCAGATCCCGAACGTCAGGAGGTTCGGCCATTGCCAATCGTTCAAAATCCGCCAGGAAATCTTGATCAACTTGCGCTAGGAGCGTAACCGGGATGGCTTGCCTAACAGATGGGGTCATGACTAGCGAAAAATTTGAGACGGCTGTGAGACTGAAGTCATCAACGTGTTAATCAACCATTTTATGAGTCTCTTCCCAGAGTTATCCCCGTATAATTACGAGTCGAACCATGAAGAGTTGCGGAAACACCCCTAATATAGCAGTCTTGATATTTATCCGGCAGAGACAATTAATCTAACCCCACCGAGCAAGAGGTTGAGTCGTCACCACCGCAAGCGGTTATAGTGTGCTGATCGGGCAATATTAAGCCGTAATCATGGGTGCACATCGTGTGTTCACATCAAATAGCAAATAGCGATTAATTAATCATTCCGTTAAAACTTCGCGCCATCAGCAACATTTGCCGATTATAGCGTTGCTCATAATGGACGAGGGACGGTTGATCACTGCAAGATCCGTTGGCGCGAACTTTGCCTTAACTGGGGTTGAGTGGTGTGGGTATAACTTACATAGCGTTGCTGAATTTAGAGATGAGCTAAGAGTTGGATGAATTGAAACGAAGTTTCAATTCATCCTGCTATTCAGCAACACCACCTACACCACCACAAGCGGTGATAACGAATGATTAACTAATAATTCGACACTTGCCAGACCTGACTACTGTAATTACCGCAGGGGGCAAGTTGTAACTGCTTTCGACCTCCACCAAAATCCGTAGGATCCACATCCAGGCAAAGATTGGCATTGGCCATAGGGTCTACACCTAACACAGTCCCCAAAATTGCCCGACCTAAATCCTGTCCGGTGGAAATGTTGGTACTTCTAGTCATCAAGCGGAACCGCACAGCCGTGGATGTAAGCGATTCCGGTTGCCACAGTTGACCCACGCCTTGGGTACAGGATGTGACGATCAATACATTATTCCCATCTACGGCTAAGCAGGCTTCCCCGGTGGGCAATCCGGTTTGAATTAAAAATGCTCCAGAGGTGTTGGATTGTGTAATGTTCCAGCGTGTGGGACCACTGGCCGTTTCGTTGCAGGGAGCCATGACCGCTTGATTGTTGCGGTTAACACCCAAGCAATTATTAATGCCGGTGAACTCAGTTCGCAAAATATGAGTGTAACGGCTGTTGGCAACGCGAGCCACTGGGGCGGGCGCAGGTGTTGGTGTTGGCGTTGGCGTTGTTGCCGCTGGTGGTGGTGGGGTAGAACTTCCGGGGGTGACATCAATCAGTCTGCGGGTTCCAGCATCGTACAGGTAACGTTTGGCTCCAGGGATGTCCAAGGTGCAACGTTCTTCAGCCCCAATTTGAATCCGGGAGACTTGGGGAACACCACAGCCAATGATCCGCAATCTCAATTCATTGTTCATAATTGCATCTGCTTCAGCAGGGGTGAAGGCAGAGACTGTGCTTGTAGTCGCGATCGCGAAGGCGGCAGTGGCAGCGATCGCGGTTACTGGTTTGAGCGGCATGGAGTGATGCATTAACAGATTAGCCCCGCAACAAAATTTGGCTGAATTATAGAAACCGACTATGGGTTTGTAAATTCTCTACACAGAAATTTTAATAAATTTGGTGTTGCTGAATAGCAGGATGAACAGGATGAATTGAAACTTCGTTTCAATTCATCCAACTCTTAGCTCATCCCTAAGGGAGTTGCGGGAAAATAATATCCCCCTGATAGGCGTAGGGACACGGCAATGCCCATTTGTTTCAACTTAAGCTAGAAACCCTTGCAGCGCAAACGTTTGCCCTCTCCC
>CAZJZR010000601.1:0-3156 GCA_964550475.1 uncultured bacterium | reverse complement strand
AAGCCCGTGGGTTAACAGTGCAACCCGTTCCCTACGCCCCCCAAGCCCTGCGACTGAATGGGGAGCGATCGCCCATCGCGCATCCAGAGTTACCGATTGCGGATGTTGAGGTCGAGGACAGAGATCGCCCCGATGCCCCCACCCTGTCCCGCCCCGTTGGCCCCATCTGGGAATTGCCCGGATTCGCTGAAGGCTGGTGGATGGTGCAGGATAGCAGTGCCCAACTGGTCAGCCATTTACTGGATCCGCAACCCGGTGAGGTGGTGATTGATGCCTGTGCGGCACCGGGCGGCAAAACCACCCACATCGCTGAACTGATGCAGAATCAGGGGGTGGTGTGGGGCTGCGATCGCTATGCCTCCCGGTTAAAGAAATTGACCGAGAACGCGCAACGGTTGGGGATCACTTGCATTCAGCAACAGGTGGGCGACAGTCGCCAATATCCCAACTTTGTCAACCACGCCGATCGGGTGTTGGTGGATGCCCCCTGCTCCGGTCTGGGCACCCTGCATCGCCACGCCGATGCCCGCTGGCGACAAACCACCGACACAGCGGCGGAATTAGCCACTTTGCAACTGGAATTACTCCAACAGGCGGCGACTTGGGTGAAGCCAAGAGGTTGTCTGGTCTACGCCACCTGCACCCTCAATCCCGCTGAAAATCAGCAAGTAGTGCAGCAGTTTTTGCGATCGACTACGGTGGAGGATGCTGGGGATGGGCGATCGTGGGTGATTGAACCGCCACCAGCACCATTGGCAGATCTGGCCGCCCCAGAGGGTTGGGTCACAATTTGGCCGCATCGTCAGCAGATGGACGGCTTTTTCATGGTGCGGTTGCGCTGTCAGGGGTAGCGCAGGGGAAACCCATCCTCTGAGAAGCTGATTTAAATAGCCTTTAAGCACGAAAATTGGACTTGCAAATTGACTTACAACCGTTTACGCAGATAGGCTACGGCATAGAGACAGTAGGGACTATATCGGCCATCAGCATCTTTGCTAGCAAGTTGATGAATTCGTTTAACCAATTCTTCTTTAGACCAAGTTTTTTGAGGACATCGCTGATCCGCCTTTTCAAACACCCTCACGACTGCACCTTTTGCAACGGTGCCACCTTGGGGTCGAGGATCTTTTGCCCCAAGCTGGGGAATTTCACCGCCAGACAGAGCTTGTCGCCTGTGCCGAAAATGTGGGTGATTTGGCCTGCGCCAAAGGTTTTGTGGACGACGCGATCGCCCACACCCCATTGATCCCCGCTACTGCCCTTGGTTGGGCTGGCGGTAGGTGCAGCGGCGGCAGCGCGATCGCCACGGGTCACAGCGGTTGACCGAACGGCAGTGCTGGATGATGTTGATTTGCTAGGCGATCGCCCCTTCGTCACCCCGGCACCTGTCAAGTATTCCTTCGGCAATTCCGCCAAAAACATCGACGGCACCGCCATTTCCCAGTTGCCGTACAGTCGCCGCTCGCGGGCATGGGTAATGAATAGTCGCTCTTGGGCGCGGGTGATGCCGACATAACACAGTCGCCGCTCCTCCTCCAACGCCGCAGGGTCATCCACCGAGCGGAAACTGGGGAACAAGCCCTGCTCCAACCCAACCAAGAACACCACCGGAAACTCCAACCCCTTCGACGAGTGCAGCGTCATCAGCGACACCTTGGTTTGGCCTTCCGTCAAATTGTCCAAATCTGAAGCCAGCGAGGCATTGGCCAGGAACGTCAGCAGCGTTGCGTCTTCGTTCTCCTCCTCAAATTGCAGCACCGCATTGTAGAGTTCCTGCACATTCTTCAGCCGATCCTCCGCCTCTTCGGTGCCTTGGTGCTTCAGGTCATCCACATAGCCCGACTCCTCCAGCACCCCCTGCACGATCGCCGAAGCCAGCACCGTGTCCGCCTTCGCCTGCCAGCGTTGGATCAAATCGACAAAACTGAGGATTGGTTTGGCGGTGCGTCCGGCCAGCGTTTCCACCGAAGTTTGGTCTTGCAACAACTCCCACACAGGCATCCCCAACTGTTGCGCCATGGTGGTGATCCGATCCAGGGTGGTTTTGCCGATGCCGCGCCGGGGGGTGTTGATTACCCGCAGCAGGCTGACTGTATCTTGGGGGTTGGCGATCGCCTTCAAATACGACAGCACATCCTTAATTTCCTTGCGGTCATAGAACCGCAGCCCGCCGACGATGGTGTAGGGCACATCCCAGCGCACCAGCAATTCTTCTAAGGCGCGGGATTGGGCATTGGTGCGGTAGAGAATGGCAAAGCTGCCCCAGTTCAACTCTGGGTTGACCCGTTCCAGATTGCGAATTTGTTGGATAACAAACTCGGCTTCCGCTGTTTCATCATCGGCGCGATGCAGATGGATTGGTTCGCCGCTGCCCCGTGTCGCCCGCAACACCTTGTCAATCCGTTCCGTGTTGTGTTCGATCAAGCCATTCGCCACCTCCAGAATCGTGGCGGTGGAGCGGTAGTTTTCCTCCAGTTTCACCATGGTGCGGGTGTCGTCGTCGGGCAAGCCGTCGCCAAAGTCCTGCTGGAAGCCCATCAGAATCGTGAAGTCTGCCGCCCGGAACGAATAAATCGACTGGTCGGCATCGCCCACCACAAACACCGATCGCTGCCCCCAACCGTCAAACTGACTGGGAGCCGTGTTGTTGGTGGTCAGTAACCGAATCAGGTCGTACTGGGTTTGGTTGGTGTCTTGGTACTCGTCCACCAAAATGTGCTGGAAGCGGCGATGCCAGTAGGCCAAAATCTCTGGGTTTTGCCGAAACAGTTGGACGGGAATCCAGATCAGGTCGTCAAAATCCAGGGCGTTGTTGGCTAACAGGTTTTCTTGGTATTTGCGGTAGACGTTGGCAATGGTGCGCCCCCGGAAGTTGGGTTGTTCTTGCTCGAATTGATCGGGGGTTTGGCCTCGGTTTTTGGCGTTGCTGATGGCAAATCGCAGCGATCGCGGCTCAAACTTTTTATCATCCAAATTCAACTGATTGGTGACGATATCCTTGACCAAGCTCTGGGCATCGGATTCGTCAAAGATGGAAAAATTCTTGTTCCAGCGTTTGCCATCCAGTTCGTACTTTTCAATGTCAAACCGCAGGATGCGGCTACAGAGGGAGTGGAAGGTGCCAATCCACAGGTTTTTGGTGTAGCGATGGTAAAC
>CAZJZR010000600.1:0-3161 GCA_964550475.1 uncultured bacterium | reverse complement strand
ACAAATCGAATCTGCACATTTTCCCGAATCATTTCCTCCAACTCTTGCCGCAGCACCCGCTCAAACAAGGTCATCAGGAAATCCACTTCCTCCAGCGGACGACCCCAGTTTTCCGTGGAAAACGCATAGGCCGTTAGGGCTTCGATCCCCCAATCGCGACAGCAACGCAGCAACGCCTTCAGCGCGTCCACCCCGCGCCGATGCCCCATAATCCGAGGCAACCCCCGTTGCTTTGCCCAGCGACCATTCCCATCCATAATCACGGCAACGTGTTTTGGCAATCGTTCTCGCTGAAGATCGGCGGGAAGATCTTGGAGTAAGGTTGGGTTAACAGTCATTTCTTTTCTCGAACGGCTGACGGTAGGAAACGGGTTAATTGGGAAAACAAGGATCGGCCTTGGAACCAAAACCGACGGCTCAAGTTACGTAAATCGGGAGCCACAGGTTCCCGTTCAACAAATTGGGAGAAGCGAGCTTCCAGCAATTCCTTGAGTTTACTACTGGTAAGTGGCCGATTTAGGGTACCCCGTTCGGCCAGGGAAATTGATCCGGTTTCTTCCGACACCACCACACATACACAATTTTCCACCCTTTCGGTAATGCCCATGGCAGCACGGTGGCGCGTCCCCAATTGTCGCGAGGCCGTGCGTTCCGAAATCGGCAAAATCACCCCAGCCGCCATAATCCGCGAGGCGCGGATCAACAATGCGCCATCGTGTAGCAAGGTGGTGGTTTGGAAAATGGTCTGAATCAGTTCCTTCGACACTTCCGCATTTAGGCGTACTCCAGGTACGGAAAAATCCCGCTCATCAATCGGATCAGCCGTTTCGATAATCAACAGTGCCCCAGTGCGGTTTTGGGACAGTTCTTTCACCGCATCGACAATTTCATCAATCACGTTATCAGTCGTGAGTGTAATTCGGTTGGTGGGTTGAAATAACTGCCAAAATTCCCCCCGTCCCAGTTGTTCCAAAAATCGCCGAAACTCGGACTGAAGAATCAGAGCCATCGCAACCGCAGAACCAATGACTAGATTATTCAGCACAAAGCTCAGCAGCACTAACCCCAACCGTGTGCTTAGCACTGCGGCCAACATCAGCAAGATGAACCCCCGAACCATCCAGAGGGTACGCCGCTCGCCAATGATGACCAAAACTAAGTAGGTCAGGACAAGCACTAACCCGATATCTAGAACACGGAGCAGGAGAGATTGCCAGTCTGGGTTAATCAGCCATTTCATCTGAGCAGATCCCATGGGAACTGGATTCCCCTTGCAGCATTACCTATACGTCGATCAGTACGTTGATCAGTGACATGGATCGGTGTTCATACCCGCAGAGAGGAAATGGGTGACTAACCGCGCCGACTGGTTGCTGGCTCAAGGGATATGAACGGTTAACTTAACTACATACTTAATTATGCTGATAACTTAACCCTGCACGACAAGTGAAATGAAGTTTTTCGTGGGAAATTGCAGGCAATGATGGGGTAATGATGGGCTGGTAATTGGTGTAGGGCAGTATCTGTAGTGATACCGCAAGGTGTAGGGGCGAAGCATTCGCAGCAATATCTTTTGGAACTATCAAAGATTTAAATGCGAATGCTTCGCCCCTACAGGGATCAATCGGTTTGTCGTTGATCTTGCGCCCTGGTCAACCGATGCGGGGGGAATTTGCGATCGCGCAATCACCCATCACCCATCACCAATTACCCATCACCCAATTGCATTACCGCAACCGATCCGGCAGGCGATCGCAGCGCAGTAAATCCTGATAGCTTTCCCGTTGCAGGATGATGCTGGCCTCGCCGTTGTTGACCACTACGGCAGCGGGACGGGTGACGCGGTTGTAGTTGGAGGCCATGCTGTAGTTATACGCTCCGGTGGCGGGAACCACCAGAATATCACCGGGTTGGGTGACGGGGAGGCTGGCCTGTTGGATCAGGATGTCGCCGGACTCGCAGTGTTTGCCCGCTACCGCAACCGTTTCCGTCATCGGTGCCGACATTTGGTTGGCGACCATGGCGCGGTAGAGGGATTGGTAGGTGATCGGACGGGGGTTGTCGGACATGCCGCCATCGACGGTGACGTAGGTGCGGAGACCGGGGATCGCCTTTTGGCTACCCATGGTGTAGGCGGTGACGCAAGCGGGGCCGATGATCGAGCGTCCCGGTTCACACAGCAACTTGGGTAAGGATACGCCTTGATCCTTGCAAGCTTGGGCGATCGCCCCGGCCACCACCGTCACCCATGCCTCAATGCTGGGGGGATCATCCTGTTCCGTGTAGCGGATGCCCAAGCCACCGCCAATGTTCAACTCGGTAATCGGTAGCCCCAGTTGGAGAGCCTTGGCATACCACTGAACAATCACGCCACCCAAGTCGCCATGGGGTTGCAGTTCAAAAATTTGGGAGCCGATGTGGGCGTGCAGACCGATGCAACTGAGGCTGGGTTGTTCGCTAATAAAGGTGAACACGTCGCCCAGTTGGTCGGGATCGAAGCCGAACTTGCTGTCGAGGTGTCCGGTGCGGATGTATTCGTGGGTGTGGCACTCGATGCCTGGGGTAAACCGCAGCATAATCCGCACCGGAGTCGGAACCTGGCTGGTTAATTGCACCAAGGTCTTCAGTTCGTGCCAGTTATCGACCACGATGGTGCAACGGCTGGCGATCGCCAATTCCAATTCATCCACGGCCTTGTTGTTGCCATGGAAATAGAGGCGATCGGGACTTACCCCTGCTTGCAGAGCCGTGTAGAGTTCGCCACCGGAGACCACATCGATCCCCAACCCTTCGCTGGCGACGATCGCACACACGGCCAACATATTCCACGCCTTCGAGGCATACAGGACTTGGGAGGCACCGGGATAATGTTGGATCAGGCTGTCGCGATATTGGCGACAGGCGGTGCGTAGGGTTTCCTCATCCAAAATGTACAGAGGCGATCCAAACTGCTGCACCAATTCCACCACATCACAACCGCCAATCTCCAAGTGATCTCGCTCGTTCACTTGGGCGGTGAGGGGCAACAGGTATTGGTTAGGGGACGGGGTAGCCGCGATCGCACCCCGCTCAGGTAGATATTGACGACCCGATAATTGAACGCTCGCAGACTGAGTGGCTACCATGGGAGATTCCAGCTTTTCCTAATACGTGCAACGACG
>CAZJZR010000599.1:0-3163 GCA_964550475.1 uncultured bacterium | reverse complement strand
ATTCTATTCGCCCGGATGTATCCCCCAACTGTTGGATACGCCCGCGAATTGCTCAAGTTGTAGGCTTGCCAGTGAGTCGGTGAATTGCTGAGGTGGCGACGATGAATGGAGTCATGGATGTGCTAAAGGCCGCGATCGCCTATTGGGGCATGGTGTTTGGCTGTGGATTTGTGTTGGGAACGGTGCGGACGCTGTGGCTGTTGCCGCTGGTGGGTTCTCGTTCTGCCGAATTGTTGGAAATGCCGTTGATGGGCACCGCGATCGCCCTTTCTTCCCGTTGGATTGTGCATCGCTTTCCCCAGTTGGATACCGCCGCCAAACAGGTGGCGGTCGGGTTGGTGGCGTTGGGGTTGATGCTAGTGGCGGAAATTGGCGTGGGTGTGGGATTACGCGGCTTGTCGGTTGTGGATTCGTTGTGGAACCGCGATCCGATTGCTGGGACAGCCTACTATTTGCTGTTGGCGGTGTTTGCGTTGCTGCCGTGGCTGTGGGCGGTTGGTGGTGCGACGAATGCCCCTAGCCAAGCCGGAAGCGTGCATCAACCAAACAGTCACAGCGATTGAGCCGCCAATCAGCCGCCAATTCAGGGTAAGGATTCAATTCATCGTAATCATCAGACGGCATGGGTCAGTTGCGCCATGATTAGGGGGGCGATCGCGCAGGTAATTAGCACAAATAACCACAGTCGCCCTTCGAGAATCCGGTAGTCGGCTAACAGTTTGTCCCAAGAATGGCCGAAGACATAATGGCCAAACACAAATTCAAATATGGTGGTGAGACTGACCCACAGCAGTCCTGCACCCAACGCCGTCAGCAGCCAGGTGTCCCCATCGATCAGGTGGGCATACCAGAGGGCGAAACAGAAAATCGCCACAATCGCCGCAATGCTTTTGTAGACATGGGATACATATTCGCCAAATTTGGGCGCAAAGTAGGCGTTGCTAATGTAACCGTTGGTGACGGCTATGGTTGCAAGTAGGAACCAAAAGCCAAGGGCGATCGCAAAGGTCATCCAGTTCATGATGCAACTCCTCCTAAGTCAATGGGCGATCGCGGGTGAACTAATGATGTGTGAACAATGATGTATGGTAGATTTCGCTGTCGCGATCAGGCCTCTCACCCCAATCTTAAGAACTGGATTGCCCAATGGTGCCAATGGTTGATGTTTTGTAATGCCTGATACGCTAATCGGCCTGATTCGACGGGTCAGCGGCCATCAAACATCAATAGCAGGCGACGTAATAACTCGACCAATTCCCCTGACTCGTTGGCTGTAAATTGTGCCAGAAATTCCTGTTCCGCTGCAAACAGGACGGGCATCACCGTATCTGTCAGGGCAATGCCCTTGGGGGTGAGTTGGACGCTAATGCTGCGGCGATCGCTGCCATCGCGCAACCGCACCACAATGCCCTCCTGCTCTAGCCGATCAATCCGATTGGTCATCGCCCCCGACGACAGCATCAGCAAGTCATACAAATCGGTGGGCTTGAGTTGATAGGGGGAGCCTTGGCGGCGCAGGGTCGCCACCACATCAAACGACCAAACCGTTAAGCCATAGGGAGCTAGGACGGTTTCTCGATGTTTTTCTAGTAAACGGGCGATGCGGAGAATCCGCCCCGTCACGGCCAGAGCCGAGACATCCAAGCCCGGAGCTTCCTGTTGCCATTGGTTCAAGATGGTGTCGATGCGATCGTGGTTCATAGTCCAATTATATCTTGATATCGAGATTCTTGACGTTTATCTTTATCTCAGGTATCTTGATATAAAGATAAAAGTTGGTGACGTGATTGCGGCATGAGACGCAATTCCTCGCCCAACTATTTAAGCTTTGACTATTTAAGGTTTCAGGCATTGCTGAATTTAGGGATGAGTTAAGAGTTGGATGAATTGAAACGAAGTTTCAATTCATCCTGCTATTCAGCAACACCAGGTTTCACTATTCTCCTCACGGTTACGCCATCATGCTCGGATCATTCACCCGTTCTTGGAATGCTTGGTTAAGTTGCCAACGTTGTTTGTATGTCTCCTTTGCCCTGCTAGCTGGGGCATTGTTGCCGATCCAAGCCAGCGTCAATGCCCAACTGGCGCGATCGCTGCAATCGGCTCCGGTGGCGGCAGCCGTCTCCTATGGCATCGGTGCGCTGGCGTTGTTGGCGTTGCTGTTAACCCGCCAATTTGGTCAGCCCAGTTTGACATTGATCGCTCAAGCCCCCACCTGGAGCCTGACTGGGGGATTTTTCGGTACATGGTACATCGTCTCTAGTGCGTACCTCGTACCATTGCTGGGGGCAACGCTGACGTTGGGCTTAGTCGTAGGCGGACAGGCGATCGCAGGCATCATCACCGACCACTTCGGCTGGCTCGGCATGACCCAACACCGCCTCACCCCCCATCGCCGCCTCGCGATCGGCCTATTAATCAGTAGCCTGTTCTTGCTTGCCCATTAAGAGATACGGGTAAGCAACCGATCTCTGCAATGCGTTAGAGATGCGTTAGATCCGATGCGTTACGGCGTTGCCTAACGCATCCTACGCCCTACCCCCGATTCACCATTCACCATTACCTAATCATGTCCATGCTATTCGCAATGCTAGGCGCGGGTTCTGCGGGGCTGTTCCTGGCCGTTGGCTCCGCTGCCAATGCTCGGTTACGACAGGCTCTGCACTCCGCGATCGCTGCCGCCGCCATTAACTTTATGACGGGCTTTAGTTTCTTGACCCTATTAGTGCTGCTGCGGGTCTTTCCGGCACCGCAACTGGGTCAATTTTTGACCGTGCCGTGGTGGGCATTTGCAGGCGGTTTCTGTGGAGCCATTTTTGTTAGCTTGAGCACCGTCACTGTGCCTAAGTTGGGCTTAACCACCAACACCTTAGCCGTCGTCTGCGGTCAAATGACGCTCTCCTTAGTGATTGATCAGTTGGGTTGGCTAGGCGTAACGGTGCATCCCCTGAACCCCCTACGTCTGTTGGCCATTCCCATGCTGATCAGCGCGATCGCCCTCACCCAATTCGATCAACGCGATCGCCCCCTGCGCCATCCCCAACCCAGAATTCATCCCTCATCCAGCTAAGGGATTTGCAGATAAATAATGTACCCATGCCGCTACCTGTAGGGACACGGCAATGTGTCATCGGCTGTATAGTTAACCCCCTAACGTCGCCCA
>CAZJZR010000598.1:0-3174 GCA_964550475.1 uncultured bacterium | reverse complement strand
AATGAGCAGGAGAGTTATCGGACAAAGGGGAGCGGGAACCAACTATCCATTTAGGGATTTGCGGAAAAATAAAATACTCATGATCCCTGTAGGGACACGGCAATGCCGTGTCCGTAGAATTAGCGGTGTGGGTAAATTATTAATCTGCAAATCCCTTATTACTTCCCACTCATCACTTTTCACTCTCCACTCCCTACTGTCCCCAAAATGCATCTAAATCCAATGCCTTAGAACCGCCTTTTTCTAGTTGGAGCAGAATTTGACCCAGTTGTTTCCAAACTAGGGTGCAGGTGAGTAGGGTGAGGGGAACGGCGATGATGTAGGTGAAGGGGGCGGGGAAGCCGAAGATTTCTAGTCCGGCAGCGAGGAAGATGCAGATGCCGCCGCCAATTCCCAGAAACGGCACAAACAGTTGGGAACCGCGCATATTAGCGAGGGTGCGGGTAGAACGGTTTTGTGACCAGTCTTGCACCAGTTGCTTGAGGGAGGCGTTGAAGGCTACACCGGAGGCAATGCCAGCCAACAGACCAGCGATGAAGAGGAAATAGGGCGGGGTGGGGATGTAATAGTAGTACACGCAAAACTCCTGGTTAAGCCTGAAAAAAAGGGGATGAGGACAAATGTTGAGGACAAAAAACGATGCGATCGCACCTATTGTTGGATGAATTTATCGAATTGCATCACGCTGCCCCTCTCCGACCATAGGGTTGGAAAGGGTATTAGTCATTAGTCATTACTTTAGCCATTAAACGACAGGTTGGGCACGGTTGACCGTTTAAGTGACTGAGAGAACCTGTTTCTGTGAGTTAGGGAGTGATGAGATAATGGTCTGTGCTTAGGGCGGTGTAATCCAGTTATTTTGCAAGGCCATCACCACCGCTTGGGTGCGATCGCGCACGCCCAGTTTGTGCAGGATGGCGTGGACATGCACCCGCACCGTGCCGGGGGTGATGTAGAGGATTTGGGCAATTTCGGGATTGGTTTTACCTTTGGCAATCAGAGCTAGGACTTCCTGTTCCCGCTGGGTGAGGGGGGGCGGGGTCAGGCTAGACTCTGGCATTGGCTCAGCCAGTTGCTCCAGATGGTGCTGGATGGTTTGGGTGGCGGTGGCATCCCACCAGGACGCACCTGCCGCCAGCGATCGCAACGCCAGAATCAGCCCTTCTGCCGCGATCCCCTTGACACAGTAGCCTTGGGCACCGGATGTCACCAAGCGGGCAATCAGGTTGGGTTGGGTGTAGGAGGTGAGGACGAGCACAGGCAAGTCCGGGTGCCGTTGTTTCAGTTGGCAACAGGTTTCGATGCCGCCCAAACCGGGGAGTCCCACATCCAGTAAAACCAAATCAATGGGTTGGGTTGCCGCCAGTTCAATCGCCGTTTCGCCATCCTCTGCTTCCGCCACAATGTCTAAGTCTGGTTCTTGCTGGAGCCGCACCCGCAACCCTAGGCGAAACAGTTCATCGTCTTCCACCAGGAGAATTTTCAGGGGAGCCGTGGACAGGGGACGATTCATGGGGAGATGCAATGGGTAACTTGAAGCCGAACAGAGCACCAGATGTCGGACGATTTTCTGCCCAAATTGTACCGCCATGGGCAGTGATGATCTGCCGCGCCAGGTAAAGCCCTAAGCCGCTACCCTTGGTCTGGCGATCGCTTTGCCCTTGATAAAACCGCTCAAACAGATGGCTCAGTTCATCCGATGGAATCCCTGACCCTGTATCGAGAATTTTCACCACTTGATAGGCGGCTTGGGAGGCCAACTGAATTTCCACCCGATCGCCGCGCCGGGAATGGTTAATCGCATTGATCAACAGATTGGTGAACACCCGTTGCAGTTGCAGGCGATCGCCCGTCACCCACAGGGATGGCCGGATGTTGGCTTCTCCATAATTAAAGAATAGGTGGACGCGGCGGCTAGTCGCTAAATCCAATAGGGAACTCACCGTTTCTTCCGCCAGCGTGGTCAAGTCCACTACGGTCAGGTCTAACTGCAAGCCCTCGGCATCATTGCGATAAACATCCAGTAGCGTGTCGAGTAACTGGAGGCTGGTGTTGTGGCTGCGGGTCATGGTCTGAATCACTTGCCGTTGGGCAGCCGTGATCTGACCAAATCGCTCATCCTGGAAAGCGTTGAGGGTTTCAATTGCCCCCAACAGCGGCGTTTTCAGGTCATGACTGAGGGTGGAAGTAAAATCTTCCCGCAGCCGCATTAAGGTTTGGCTCGCCTCCAGTTGCTTTTGCTGTTGGGCGATGGTGGCTTGGTAAGCCCGGTGGCGATCGCCCAACCAGCCCGTCACCAGCAGAGCCATGGCGGCAATCACCCGATTAACGACCGTCGCCACAGTGATCTGACTGGGATTGGGAATCCAGATATTGCATAACGTCAGGGCGATCGCCACCAGCGTGATCGGTGCGGTTCTCTGGCGTTGCGATCGGGCACTGACGAGCAGAATTGGGGCGGTGTAGAGATAGCCAAAAATAAACTCGGAGGCGGTGGAAAACTCTAGGACAAAAATCACCGCCATGATGCCCACGGCAAGCCAAAACCCGTTGGGTGAGGCTGGGGTTGGTCGTGCAGGCTGGGGCGATGGCGAGGCATGGATCATGCAGGGGAGATGGGCGGTCTCTGTGGATGCGATCGCCGAAGATTGCCAGTCTATCAGTTTTGTCGCTGCTAAACTCTTTGAAGTGAAGGTTGAATATATTCTAAATTTTTACAGCGTTTTAGATTTATCTAAACATAGATTTGTCTAAACAATTGATTATTCAGACAATTGATTATTGATGATTATTGAGACTTTTGATTCAGGTCTTTTGCCCGCTGCATTTCTTTGTCCATGGCCTGATTCACGTTCTGCTGAGCTTTTTGAATTTGACTATTTTGGGCACCCGGAGTTGAGGGTGAATTGGGAGCCACCATCTGGCGAAGGACGAAAACTGATCCCAGCACTGCGATCACCCCTGCTACTAGAAGTCTAGCCATCGCTTGTCTGTCCTCGTTAAAGTGTGTTGACAGATTTAGTATTCCCCTTGACAAGCAATCTCTTTCAGAATCAATGACTGAATCAGCTCTGCCCCTGCTGTGCATTGTCGAAGCCAAAAAAGATGACTTTGAACACGGCTTAGCCCAGTGTTTAGTCGAAATGAAAGCCTGTCAATGGAACAACCAACAGA
>CAZJZR010000597.1:0-3180 GCA_964550475.1 uncultured bacterium | reverse complement strand
GGCAAAGCCGCCCCCACAATAACCCTTAAACGAACCAAAGATGTCTATGTTTTCGATCTACTGAGACTAGGTAAATTAAGACTAGGTAAATATTGAGCCGGGTTGCCCCAACTCCCTGCATTTTTTCTCTGCGACGCTGCTCCGCCCCATGAGATCCAAATGAGATTCAAACTGTAATGGATGTTGCTGATCCCAGGAATTTTCTGGAACCAATCATAGTCTGTCCGTTGCCAGTGACCCTAGAGTCATTGGCTCAGTTGTTGTCGGATGCCACAGGCGATCGCATCCTCGTTGTGAACGAATGGCACCGTCCATTGGGGGTGATCGCCTGTGACCACCTACTCACCCACCTGTTAACCGGGAAACTGTCCTCGACCTGTCCCACCGCAGACTCTGGGGCAGACTATGGGCTGGAGTATGGCACAGCGGCAGCATCGCCTCTGTCCAATGCCCCTGCGGTAACCGCCACATCCACCGTTCCCGCCACCGCTCCCACCAGCACGGTGCAACCGCTGCCCCCCGCCTCATCCGACTTAGAATTCACTACCGACCTGTTGCAGTCGATTTTGCAGCCGATTATTGTCTTACCCAACACGGTGAGCTTAACGGACGTAGCCACCCAACTCCAGCAATATCACGCTCCGCAGCAGCCAATCCTGTCACACCCTCATGCTGCCTCCTCCGTTGCCACCACAGCCCCTGCCGCACCTGCCGCGATTATCATCATCAATGAGGCTGGACAGTGTGAAGGCGTGTTCAACAGTCGCCGTTTTTTGCAGGTTCTCTCACTCCATCCCCACCTGCTCCCTGCCCTGAATGTGACTTTGGCGGTTCCCCTGACTCCAGAAGCACGATCGCCAGAACCGCGATCGCTAGAGCCACGAGCATTTGCGCCGATCTCCCCATCACCAACCCAGTCTCCTTACACGACTCTGTTCCCTGTTGTAGGGACAAGTGCCCCCTCCCCCGATCGCAGTAACGAGTCCCGTCCGGATGACAGCGAATCACTCGCACTAGCCACCCCGTGGGATTTAACCCTGTGGTTGGCTATGGCACAGAACTTGGAACAACAACGGCAAACCAGTGCCTCCCTAGCGGCGGAAAATGCCAATCTGACCGAACTGAATCGGCTGAAGGATGAGTTTTTAGCCTGCATCAGCCATGAACTCAAAACTCCGCTGACGGCTATTTTGGGGCTAGCCAGTTTGCTGAAGGAACAAGCCCTCGGCCCACTCAACGATCGCCAACTCCACTACACCAACCTGATCCACCACAATGGTCGGCATTTAACCCTACTGCTCAACGACATTTTGGATTTAACTCGGATTGAGGCGGGACAACTGGATCTGCACTACAGCGTGGTAGATGTGCAGTGGATTTGCCAACATGCGTTTGAAAATGCAGTGCAACTGCGACTGGCGGAACAACCCCCGGCCCAACACCAGTCCCAGCCCTTGCCCAGCCATCACGCCTCTGACCTGGATCAATGCGGCTCTGAGGTCAATTTGTTGCCATTTCAATTGCACATTGATCCGGGCTTGGAATGGATCATGGCGGATGAGTTGCGGTTGCGCCAGATGCTGGTGAACCTGCTGTCCAATGCCCTGAAATCGACAAAAACCAGTGATGATGTAGGCTTGCAGGTGAGTCAATGGGATGACCACTGGGCGGCCTTTACCATCTGGGATAAGGGCATGGGGATTGCCCCAGATAAACAACACCTGATTTTCCAAAAATTACAACAATTGGAAAACCCCCTGACTCGTCAATTTGAAGGCATTGGCTTAGGCTTGGCCTTGACTCAACGGTTGGCGCAGTTGCATGGCGGTGTCGTCACCTTCCGTTCCGTACTGGGGCAGGGTAGCGAATTTACCCTACTCCTGCCACTGCATCGCAAGGATGATGCCGCCAACATTCCCGATTTCAGCGATGATGTAGGGTTTGATCCGCCCCACGTCCATGGAACTCATGGGACTAGCCCAGCCAACCCAACAATTGGGAATGCACGGGATTTGAGCCACCGGATTATTTTGTTGGCACAGGAACACCCCTTGCTAGGGGAAGAGTTATCCAAGCAACTGACAGAATTGGGATATCGGGTGGTAATTGGGCGAACTGGGCGCGATGTGATGGAAAAAGCTCGGTTAGTTCAACCCGGATTGATCTTACTGAGTGCGTCGTTGTCCGCGATCGCCCAGACCCCCGTGTTCAACCTATTGCGAACCAAACGCGATACCCGCCACATCCCCATCCTGTTTACGATTCAGGAATCGGAGCAAGTGGCATTACCCAACATCCCGGACGAAGAGATCATCCGCATCCCAATTGCCACCCTGCAACTGGCTCAGAAATTAGGGCAACTATCCGCAGACTTAGCTCCCCTCGATAAAAATCTAGTCGCTAACCTGACCATCTTGCATCTGGTCTGGAACGGTTGCGATGATAATCCCCTCGCCTTAGCGGAATTACGGAATCTGCTGCATCGTCAACATCATCGGCTAGTGGAAGCGGATGACTTGGATCAGGCCGATTTATTGGCGCGGATTTGGAATCCAGACTTGATTTTGCTGACGGGGGCGGATGTTGGCATCAGTCCGTTGCAATATTTACAAGATCTCAGCACCTACGACTATCTATCTGAGTTACCACTGGTCACCCTCAACCGCACAATCACCGCTGCCGCCAATCAGGTGCCAGGGTTGTCGGTCTTTCCCTGCCTGATTGCCGATCTCCCCCCCGATCTAACCGAACACCACCGCAGCGGTAACTACGCCAACGCCCTAGCCTTGCTGAAGGTGCTGCAAGTGGCCGTAGCCTCTCGCCACCAGTAATCTTTTGCCACTACTGGAGCGTAGGGATCTGCGGAAAAATAATATCCCCGTGATTGGTGTAGGGACACCATAGATGTCAAGTTAAGCAAAAGGTCTAGGTGTCAAGCAGATTTAAGGATTCCTCGAATCGGTTGATAACCAACGGATCTAGAGCAACACCTATGATGATCCCGCAAGGTGTAGGGGCGTATAGCCTAACGGCATTCAAGAAATGCCTTGCCTGTGCTTTGCACATAGCATTCCGGTAGTTGATCGATGAAATTATCCAAAAATCATGGCCGGAATGCTTCGCCCCTACAGGATGATCGCTATATCAATTTAATCGTTGACATCTTCCCTAAAACCTGAA